>SEEY01000091.1 GCA_004211235.1 Rubrivivax sp. | reverse complement strand
CCGCAGATGCTTCAGGCCCAAACGGTCCAGCTCAGCGGCAATCAGGTCCAGCATCTCGGTGAACTGCGAGAACACCAGCAGCCGCCGGCCCTGGGCGACGAAGTCCGGCAGGTGCTCGCGCAGCCACTCCAGCTTGGCGCGCTCGACGCCGGGCGGCACCTGCAGGCTCTTGACCAGCAGCGGGTCGCAGCAGACCTGGCGCAGCTTCAGCATCGCGTCCAGCACGCTGATGAGGCTGGTCGGGCTGAAGCCGTCGCGCATCAGGATGCGCCGCACCATGTGGTCGGCCGCCACGCGCACGCTCTCGTAGAGCTGCTTCTGCTGGCCCAGCAGCGGCACGCGCTTGACCAGCTCGGTCAGCGGCGGCAGCTCGGTGGCCACCTCGGTCTTCATGCGGCGCAGGATGAAGGGCCGCACGCGCGCCGCCAGCAACCGGCCACGCGCGCCGTCGCGGTTGATCTCGATGGGCTTGCGCCAGTGCCTGGCGAAGGTGCGTGCGTCGCCGAGGAAGCCCGGCATCAGCAGGTCGAACAGCGACCACAGCTCGCCGAGGTGGTTCTCCAGCGGCGTGCCGGTGAGGGCCAGATGGTGTCGCGCATCGAGCCGGCGCAAGGCACGGGCGGCTCGGGCGTGCGAGTTTTTGACGGCCTGGGCTTCGTCCAGGATCAGCAAGTGCCAGGGCTGTGCCGACAAGGCGCGCAGGTCGCGCCAGACGAGGTTGTAGGTGCTCAGCACGATGTCCGCGCCCGCCAGATCGACGGCCGCGCGGTCGGCGCCGTGCCAGGTCTTGACGAGCAGCCCCGGGGCGATGCGGGCGGCTTCCTGCTGCCAGTTGAAGAGCAGCGAGGTCGGCACGATGACGAGGGCCGGGCGGTCCAGCCGGCCGGCCTGTTTTTCGGCCCAGATGTGGGCCAGCGCCTGCGCCGTCTTGCCCAGGCCCATGTCGTCGGCCAGGATGCCGGCGAGGTGTTGCTCGCGCAGGTATTGCAGCCACGCCAGGCCGTGCAGCTGGTAGGGGCGCAGCGCGAGGCCGAGGCCGGGCGGCTGCGGCAGTGAGGTGGGCGCGCCGGCCGCGAGCAGCCGCCGCCCGAGCGCCTTCAGGCCGGCGTCGCCGTGGATCTGCCAGCGTCCGCGCGACTCTTCCTCGATGCAGCGGATGCGGTCCGCGTCCCAGGCGTTGAGCTTGAGCGGCTTGCCCTTCTCCAGCTCGGCGGGCTTGAGCAGGTCCAGCAGCGCCAGCATGATGGCCTTGAGCGGCGCGGCGATGGCGTGATAGCGCCGGCCACCCGGCGCACGCAGCGAGACGATGGCGTCGTCCTCGATGGCGGCGATGACCACGGCATCCAGCCAGCGCTTGTCCTTGCGCAGCAGGTTGGCGATCAGCGGCGCAAGGTCCAGCGTCTTGCCGTCCACCTCCATGCCGAGGCTGACGAGCCAGGCCCCGGTGCGCCTTTCCAGCGCGAGGCCTTCGACGCGGCGGCTCGGTTTGGGCGCCTGTTCGGCTGCCTCTTCCGTCAGACCGAGCTGCCAGCCGCTGACGAACTGGCTGTGGTGCGCAAAACCCGGTTCGGTCGTGACCTGCCAGCCGAGCGCCTGCAACTCGGGCACCGCATCCGCATGGAAGTCGCCGAAGAACTCTTCCTGCGGCAAGGTCCACAGCGACTCGCCGCCCAACGCCAGCGGCGCGCCGCGCCATTGCAGCAGCGCCGGGTCGAGGGCCACGAGGCCACGCTTGAGCAAGACCTGCTCGGCATCGGCATCCCGCCGCGCCAGCGTCGCCACCGTCACCTGCTCGCCCCGCGGGCCCAGCGGGCCGCGTGGCCGCAGGCCCAGCAGGCCATCGCCGCGCGTCAGTGTGCGCAGCGTGAGGTGGGGAGGGGAAACCGACATCGCGACAGTCTCGCAGGGCGCGAGACTGTCGCAGTCAGGCTCAGGAGGCCAGAACAGCCTTGATGTGGCTGGCGATGGCGTCGTCCTGGCAGTTGGTGAAGAACAGGTCCTGGAACTTCTCGCCCGACACGGCGGCCTTCAGCAGGTCCTGGTCGACGGCCTTGAGCGTGGTCAGCATGTCCTTGCAGGAAGCGGCCTTCAGGTCCTTCAGGATGCCGCGGTTCTTGGCCATGATGGCGGCGCGCTCCTTGGGGTAGCCGGCGCCGCGCTCGTTCTCGAACAGCTTGCGGTAGCAGTCCTGCAGGTTCAGCTCGGCCGCCCAGCCGAAGCCCTTGGCGTAGGGCATGGAGAGGCAGTTGCCGTCGTTGATCTGGCCGAACAGGAAGGCGTCGGTCGGGTCGATGACCAGGCCGCAGAACACGCCGGGCATGCTGTTGCAGGCGAGCATGGAGCCCATGCCGGTGCCGCAGCCGGTGACGACGAAGTCGGCGGCCTTGGAGTTGAGCAGGATGCCGGCCAGCAGGCCGTTCATGACGTAGGTGAGCGAGGCCTTGTCCTCGGCCGCGTACATGCCGTAGTGATGGACGCTGTGGCCCAGGGGCTCGACGACGGTCTTGAGCGCGCTGTGCACGATTTCGGACTTGGCGGCCTGGCTGTTCTCGATGATGAGTGCGATCTTCATGGCGGTGACTTTCTGAGCGGTGCGGATGGGGCGGACGCGGCAGAGGCCGCTGGCGGACGCCATTTTGCCCGTTTATGGAACGGCGTTCCGAAAATCCGGCTCAAGCCCGTGAGCGATGCGGGGATTCAGTCGCCCTCGCCGCCCAGCGGCTTCAAATGGCGGCCGGCCGGCAGGGCGCGCAGGTACTTGAACGTGCCGGTGGCATGGGCGCAGAGCTTGTCGTCGGCGCCGAACACGGAGCCCTCGCAGAAGGCCATCGTCGTGGAGCGGTGCAGCAGCCTGCCTACCGCGCGGAGTTCGCCTTCGCCGGGGCGCATGAAGCTCGTCTTCATCTCGACCGTGACGACGCCTGGACCGAGATCCGGCAGGTGGCGGTTGACGCTGCGCGCCGCGTGGGCCATCGCCACGTCCAGCAGCGTCATCACGACGCCGCCATGGGCCACGCGCCATGAGTTCAGGTGCTGTTCACTGACGGTCAGCCGCAGCTCGGCCTGGCCGTCCTCGATGGCGTGCAGCGTGAAGCCGAGTTGTTCGACGAAGGGAATGTGGACCGGGAACTGCATGCGCAGATCATCCGCCATGCACGGCGCTGACGCCGCCGTCCACGGCCAGGATCTGCCCGGTGATGTGCTTGCCGGCCCGGGACGCAAACAGCAGCGCTGCGCCCTTCAGGTCGTCGTCGTCGCCGATGCGGTTCAGCGGAGCGTGCGACGCCATCTTCTCTTCGCCCACGGCCGCCAGCAGGCCCTTGGTCATCTTGCTCGGGAAGAAGCCTGGCGCCAGCGCGTTGACGGTGATGCCGTACTGGCCCCACTCACCGGCCAGCGCGCGCGTGAAGTTCACGGCCGCGCCCTTGCTGGTGTTGTAGGCAATGGTCCTCATGACGGCCGAGTTGCCGGACAGGCCGGCGATGGAGGCGACGTTGATGATGCGGCCGGACTTGCGCGGGATCATGCTGGCCTTGGCCACCGCCTGGGCGAACACGAACAGGCTGCGGATGTTCAGGTCCATGACCTTGTCCCAGGCCTCGATGGGGTGCTCCTCGGCGGGCGCACCCCAGCTCGCACCGGCGTTGTTGACGAGGATGTCGATCTGGCCCATGCGCTCCATCGTCTCCGCGACGACGCGCTGCGCGTCCTCGGGCTTGGACGCATCGGCCGCGATCCAGCGTGTGTCGATGCCGCGGGCCTGCAGGTGGGCCGCGGCTTCCTCCAGATCGGCCGCCTTGCGTGAGGTCAGCATGATCTTGGCGCCGGCCTCACCCAGCGCTTCGGCGATCTGCAGGCCGAGGCCGCGCGAGCCGCCGGTGACGAGGGCGACCTGTCCGGTCAGGTCGAAAAGGTCCTGGACTTTGGTGCTCATCTTGAATCCTTAGAAGTACTCGGCCTTGATGTCGCGGCACAGCGGCTCGCGGCGGGCGACAACGTCCAGCCAGGCGCCGATCTTGGGCAATTCATAGGCGAAGAAGTAGCGGGCTGCGGCGCGCTTGCCGTGGGCGAAGTCGCTGTCGCCGTTCACCGCCAAAGCCACGTCCAGCCACAGCCAGGCCATCACCGTGTGACCGAAGGCCTGCATATAGGGCACTGCATTCGGCAGCGCGTCTTCCGGCAGACCTGTGCTCCATGCCTTCTTGGTCGCGCCGCCGACCTGCGCCAACGCCGCAGCAAGCTGGTTGGCCTGCGGCGCCCAGTCGGACTGCATCGCGCGCTCGATCGTCTGCTGCACGCGCGCCGCCAGCGCGGCCAGCGACGCCCCGCCCTGCTGCACGACCTTGCGGCCCAGCAGATCAAGCGCCTGGATGCCGTGCGTGCCCTCGTGGATCATGTTCAGCCGCTGGTCGCGCCAGTACTGCTCCACCGGAAAATCGCGCGTGTAGCCATAGCCGCCCAGCACCTGGATGGCCAGCGAGTTGGCTTCCAGGCACCACTCGCTCGGCCAGCTCTTGGCAAGAGGGATCAGCACGTCCAGCAGCGCCTGCGCGCCCGCCTTGTCGTCGCCCGTGGCCAGCTCGTCCACCAGCCGCGCGCAGTACAGCTCCAGCGCCAGGCCGCCTTCGACATAGCTCTTCTGCGCGAGCAGCATGCGGCGCACGTCGGCGTGTTCGATGATCGGCCGCTGCGGGCTGGCCGAGTCCTTTCCGGCTGCCGTCATCGGCCGGCCTTGCGGGCGCTGCTTCGCGTAATCCAGGCTCGCCTCGTAGCCGGCATAACCGAGCATCACAGCGCCAAGGCCGACGCCGATGCGGGCCTCGTTCATCATGTGGAACATGCATCGCAGGCCGTCGCCCGGCTTGCCGACAAGGTAGCCGATGGCGCCCTTGCGGCCCTGCGGGGTCCAGCGGCCTTCGCCGAAGTTCAGCAGGCAGTTGGTCGTGCCGCGGTAGCCCAACTTGTGGTTGAGCCCGGCGAGCGCAATGTCGTTGCGCTCGCCGGTGAGACTGGCCTGTTCGTCGACCAGCCACTTGGGCACGATGAAAAGGGAAATGCCGCGCGTGCCCGGCAGCGTCTTGCCATCCGGGCCGGGAATCTTGGCCAGCACCAGATGGACGATGTTCTCGGTGATCTCGTGCTCGCCGCCGGAGATCCACATCTTGTTGCCGGTGAGCCGGTAGCGCGGGCCGAGGGCATCGGTCTCGTCTTCCAGCTCCGCGCGCGTCGCCACGTCGGACAACGACGAGCCGGCCTGCGGTTCGCTCAGGCACATCGTGCCGAACCAGCGGCCTGCGAACTCTGATCGAGCAAACACGTCGCGCTGCAGCGGCGTGCCGTGGGCCATCAGCAGGCTGGCATTGCCCGAGGTCAGCATCGCGTACCCGCCCATCGCCACGCTGGCCTTGCTGAAGAAGGCGTTGCCGGCCATCTCGATGACGCAGGGCAGCTGCATGCCGCCAACGTCGTAGTCCTGCGCCGCGGCCAGCATGCCGGACTCGGCATAGGCCCGCGTCGCGTCATGCGTGGCCTGCGGCAGGTGCACGCGCTCGCCATCGAAGTGCGGCTCCTGCGTGTCGGCCAGACGGTTGAAGGGCGCGAATTTCTCGCGGGCGATGCGCTCGCAGGTGTCGAGCACGGCGGCGAAGGTATCGGCGGAGTGCTCGGCGAAGCGCTCGCGCGAGGTCAGGTCGCCCGCCTTCAGCCAGTCGAAGAGCAGGAAGTCGAGCGTGTCGCGCATCTCAGTTCTCGCTGGGCAATCTGACGATCGTGCCCTGGGCCAGGGCACACAGCTTCTCCGCGCCGTCCTTCACCGCGAAGACCTCGCAGCGGCATACCGCCTGCGTCTTGCTGACGGCCTCGGCGCTGGCGCGCGCGATCAGCCGCTCGCCCACAGCCGGGCGGACATAGTTGATCTTGAACTCGGACGTCACGACCGGCACCTGCATCGCCGTGCCACCGGCGAAGGTGAGCGCGTTGTCGGCCAGGTAGCTGACGACACCGCCATGCGCGAATCCGTTCTGCTGCAGGTGCTCGGGCTTGAGTGCCAGTTGCAGGTCAACCTTCCCGGGCGACAGTGCCGCCAGTTCGGCACCGAGCAGCGCGCTGAACGGTTGCTTGGCGAGGATCTCGCGACCCATCGCCAGGAACACTTCAGGCGAGACTGTCACAGCACTTCGAAGACGCCCGCCGCGCCCATGCCGCCGCCGATGCACATCGTCACGCAGACACGCTTCGCACCGCGGCGCTTGCCTTCGATCAGCGCGTGGCCGGTCAGGCGCTGGCCCGACACGCCGTAGGGATGGCCGACCGCAATCGCGCCGCCGTTCACGTTGAGGCGGTCCATCGGGATGCCCAGCGTGTCGGCGCAGTACAGCACCTGCACGGCGAAGGCTTCGTTCAGCTCCCACAGGTCGATGTCGGCGACCGTCAGGCCCAGCTTCTTCAGCACCTTGGGCACGGCGAACACCGGGCCAATGCCCATCTCGTCGGGCTCGCAGCCGGCGACCGCAAAGCCGAGGAAGCGGCCGAGCGGCTTGAGGTTGTGCGTCGATGCGTACTGCTCGCTGACCAGCGCGCAGGCGCCCGCGCCGTCGCTGAACTGACTGGCATTGCCTGCCGAGATCAGGCCGCCGGGGACGGCGGAGCGCAGGTCCTTGATGCCCTCGTAGGTGGTGCCTTCGCGCAGGCCTTCGTCGGCGCTGATGGTGACTTCCTTGCTCATCAGACCCATCACCTTGTCGGCCACGCCCATGCTCGTCGTCACGGAGATCAGTTCATCGGCAAACTTGCCGGCGGCCTGGGCGGCGCAGGCCTTCTGCTGGCTGCCCGCGCCGTACTGGTCCATGCGCTCGCGCGAGATGCTGTAGCGCTTGGCCACGTTCTCGGCCGTCTGCAGCATGTTCCAGTAGATCTCGGGCTTGTTCTTCACGAGCCACGGGTCCGCGATCATGTGGCGGTTGGCTTCGTTCTGCACGCAGGAGATGCTCTCGACGCCGCCGGCAATGTAGACATCGCCCTCACCGGCCATGATGCGTTGCGCAGCCATCGCGATGGTCTGCAGGCCGCTGGAGCAGAAGCGATTGATGGTGACGCCGCTCACCGTGACGGGCAGGCCGGCGCGCAGCGCGATCTGGCGGGCGATGTTGGAACCGGTCGCGCCTTCGGGCGTGGCGCAGCCCATCAGCACGTCCTCGATGACGCCGGCCTCGATGCCCGCGCGCTCGACGGCCGCCTTCACGGCATGGCCGCCCAGCGTGGCGCCGTGGGTCATGTTGAAGGCGCCCTTCCAGCTCTTGGCGAGCGGCGTGCGGGCGGTGGAGACGATCAGTGCGTTGCTCATGTCTTGAATCCTTGTTCGTTGCGCGGAGGGCTTAGGTGAAGGACTTGCCTTCAGCCACCAGACGCGCCAGCAGCGGCGCCGGCGTCCAGAACGCGCCGTCGTCCATCGGGTTCTTCGCAAAGCGGTTCATGGCCTGAACGACGTTGAAGAGGCCGACCGTGTCGGCGTAGCACATCGGGCCGCCGCGCCAGATCGGGAAGCCGTAGCCGGTCAGGTAGACCATGTCCACGTCCGACGCGCGCTGCGCGATGCCTTCTTCCAGCAGATGCGCGGCTTCGTTGACGAGCGAGAACACCAGGCGGTGCACGATCTCCTCGTCGCTGATGTCGCGGGGCTTGGCGCCGATGGCCTCGCGGTGCTTCTTCAGCAGTTCGTCGACGACGGGCGACGGGATCGCGTCGCGCTTGCCGGGCAGGTAGTCGTACCAGCCGGCGCCGGTCTTCTGGCCGAAGCGGCCAAGCTCACAGAGACGATCGGCGCTGGCCGAATACTTCATCGTCGCGCGCTCGACCGACCGGCGTTTGCGGATCGCCCAGCCGATGTCATTGCCGGCCAGGTCACCCATGCGGAACGGGCCCATGGCCATGCCGAACTTCTCCATGGCCTTGTCGACCTGCTGCGGCGAGCAGCCCTCGTCCAGCAGGAAGCCGGCCTGGCGGCTGTACTGCTCGATCATGCGGTTGCCGATGAAGCCGTCGCAGACGCCGGACACGACGGCCGTCTTCTTGATCTTCTTGGCCACGCCCATCACCGTGGCCAGCACGTCCTTGGCGGTTTCCTTGCCGCGCACGACCTCCAGCAGCTTCATCACGTTGGCCGGGCTGAAGAAGTGCATGCCCACCACGTCCTGCGGGCGCTTGGTGAACGACGCGATCTTGTCGACGTCCAGCGTGGAGGTGTTCGAGGCCAGGATGGCGCCGGGCTTGGCGACTTCGTCGAGCTGCTTGAAGACGGCCTCCTTGACGCCGATCTCCTCGAACACCGCCTCGATGATGAGGTCCGCATCGCCGAGGTCCGCGTAGTTCAGCGTGGTGGAGAGCAGCGCCATGCGCTGGGCGTACTTGTCTTCCTTCAGCTTGCCCTTCTTGACCTGCGACTCGTAGTTCTTCTTGATGGTCGCGACGCCGCGGTCCAGCGCTTCCTGCTTGGTCTCCAGGATCGTGACCGGGATGCCCGCGTTCAGGAAGTTCATCGAGATGCCGCCGCCCATCGTGCCGGCGCCGATGACGCCGACCTTGGCGATGTTGCGCAGCGGCGTGCCTTCGGGCACATCGCTGATCTTGCTGGCCACGCGCTCGGCGAAGAACAGGTGGCGCAGCGCCTTGCTCTCGGGCGTCTGCATCAGCGCCGCGAAGCCCTCGCGCTCGGCGCGCATGCCGTCGTCGAACTTCATGTTCACGGCACCGGCCACCGCTTCCAGGCAGCGCAGCGGCGCCGGGAAGTTCTTCGACATCCCGCCCACCATGTTGCGGGCGAACTGGAAGTAGGCCTCGGCATTCGCGTGGCGCGCCTTCAGCTCGCGCACCTTGGGCAGCGGCCGCTTCTCGGCGATTTCTTCGGCGAACTTGACGGCCGCGTCCAGCACGTCGGCATCCACGATCCTGTCGAACAGCTTCTGGCCCGGGACCATCGCCAGCATCTGCGCCTCGACCGGCTCGCCGCTGACGATCATGTTCAGTGCGGGCTCCACGCCCAGCGCGCGCGGCAGGCGCTGTGTGCCGCCAGCGCCCGGGAGCAAGCCGAGCTTCACTTCCGGCAGCGCGACCTTGGTGCCGGCCTGCGCGACGCGGTAATGGCAGCCGAGCGACAGCTCCAGCCCGCCACCCATGCACACCGAGTGGATGGCCGCCACGACCGGCTTGCTGCTGTTCTCGACCACCGAGATCAGACTCAGCAGGTTCGGTTCGGCCAGCGCCTTGGGCGAGCCGAACTCCTTGATGTCGGCGCCGCCCGAGAACGCCTTGCCAGCGCCGGTGATGACGATGGCCGTGACGGCCGGGTCGGCTTCAGCGCGTTCCACGCCGGCGGCCGTGGCGGCGCGCGTGGCGAAACCCAGGCCGTTGACCGGCGGGTTGTCGAGCGTGATCACGGCGACGCTGCCGCGAACTTCGTAATGGGCTGTCATGGGCACGACCTCGGTTGGCGGGCAGGCCGCACATCCCGCAGCCGCCCAAAATAGAACGATCGTTCGATTCTAGGCAGCGCCCGGCGCGCAATCTTGTCCCGGCAGTGACAAGGCCGGGTCAGCCCCGTGCCGCCGGCTCAGTCCGGTCCGCGGCGCAGCACGACCGTATCCTTGAAAGCCTGCGGCGCCGGCTTGGCCGGCTGAGGCTGCAGCCGGGACTCGGCGTAGAGCCGCGCGGCTTCGGCGGCATCCACCGGGGCCTCTGCCGGTGGAGTCGCCGGGCGCGGCGCCGGACGCACCACCAGACGCAGCTCATGGTTGTCGCGCTGCAGCTGCTCGATCTGCTTGCGCGCCTGCGTGAGCTGCTGTCCGGCCAGCTGCAGCGCCTGTTCGGCCTGCAGGTGGCGCTGCGCCTGCCGTCTGGCGCGGCTGGACAGCCAGGCATACAGCCCGCCCGCGGCAACAGCGCCGCCTGTCAGGAAGCTCCCCACCAGTGGCAACAGTTGGCCGTCGTCCATGTCTTTCTCCCCGTCTTCCCTGACTTCGTTGTCCTGCCAACTGTAGAGGCGCCGTCACCGCCGGCACGGCTGGGCCCTCCCTGACAGGGTTTCCCACAAGTCACCCGGGCGGCCCCGCGCCCTTGGTCCCGCCATGGCCGGCGGCTAGAGTCGCGGCCATGCTCATCCCGGTCGTCTACCC
>SEEY01000729.1 GCA_004211235.1 Rubrivivax sp. | reverse complement strand
TTGCCGCACCGGGCTTCGACCCCGCGCCGCTCGGCGCCCGCCTCGACGCGATGCTGACCTTGATGCACGTGCGCCGGCCGGATGGCGGCTGGCTTGTCGGCATCCCGGCCTTCGTCGTCATGTACGACGCGACCGGCTTCCACGGCGTCGCGCGCTGGTTGCGCAAGCCCTGGTTCGCGCGCCTGGCCGCGCGGGCCTATCCCTGGCTCGTGCGCCACCGCTACCAGTTGCCCCACACGCTGATCCGCACCGCCTTCCGCATCCAGGGCCGCGCGTGCCCCGCGGAAGGCGCCTGCCGCATGCATTGACTTCGACCCAAGGAGAGCACCATGTCTGAACTGAACTTCGCCCTGACCCTCGCGGTCGCCGTGCTGGGCCCATTGCTGGCCATCCGCTATCTGCAGCCCATCCTGCTGGTGGTGCTGGACTCGCTGTGCGTGGAGCCCTTGCCCGGCAAGGTCGGCGCGCACTGCTGGCTGCGCAGCGCCTATGTGCTGGCCATCGCCGGCACGCTCGTGCTGGCGCTGACCTTCGGCGCGTTCCACGGCAGCCTGCTGGATGCATTGCACCGCGCGCTGTGGCTGGCGGCGGCGGGCAGCTTCGCCAGCATTGCCTTCATCACCCAGCGCGTCTGGGCGCCCGTGCGCGAGCGGCTGGCCCGGCCAGCGGCATCCCCGGCTCCTGTCGCGACGGTCGCATCCGTCGCGGCGGCTGACAGGTGGGTCTGAGCCATGCGCATCCTCGTCATCGGTGCTGGCGGCTTCATCGGCAGCCACCTGTGCCGGGCACTCGCCGATGCCGGACATGAAGCGGTGCGCGCCCGCTTGCGGCCCGTCAGCGACTGGGATCGCGCCGACGCCTGGCAGCCGCTGCTGGCCGGCGTGCAGGCTGTGGTTTACGCGGCCGGCTGCCTGCGCGATCAGGCGGGCGGCGTCGCCGACCTGCTCGACCTGCTGCACCACCGCGCGCCCGTCGCCGTGGCCGAGGCCTGCGAGGCCGCCGGCATCGCACGCCTGGTGCACGTGTCGGCGCTGTGCGGCGGCGTGAGCGCCTATGCGCGCAGCAAGCATGCCGGCGAGGTGGCGCTGGCCGGCCGTGCCGGCATCGTGCGGCCCAGCCTCGTCGTCGGCGTGGGCGGCGTGAGCAGCCGCATGCTGGACCTGCTGGCCCGCCTGCCGTGGCTGCCGCTGCCGGCCGAGGTGGCGCGCTGCCGCGTGCAGCCCATCCGCGTGGAAGACCTGGCCGGCGGCATCGTCGCCATGCTGACCGCGCCTCAAGCGCCGGCCGCGTGGACGGCCGTGGGCCCGGAGGCCGCCACCGTCGCCGCATGGATCGCCCGCCGCCGCGTCACGCGCGGCAGCGGCGCGGCCCGCCACATCGAGCTGCCGCGCGCACTCACCCGCGCCTCCGCGCGCTTGGGCGACCTGATCGCCGTCGGCCCCTGGTGCACCACGGCGCTGGAGTTGCTGGCCCACGACAGCGCCGAGCCCGCGGCGCCGTCACCGACGGGCCAGCCGCTGCGCGACACCATGGAAGGCGCCTGGGCATGACGCCGATGACCCCGGCAAGCGCCGCCCTCGTGCCGTCCTGGTGGCGGCTCAGTCGTTGGCCGCTGCGCCATGCCAGCGCCGCAACGCGCGCTGGAAGAACAGGCTGTTCGGGAGTTGCAGCGTGGTGCCATCCTGCACACCGCCGCTTTCCTGCAGCGTCGTGTAGACGAGGTTGATGTCCACGACCCGCCCCTTCATGACCGGCTTCTCGCCGGGCTCCAGCAGTTCCACCACGTCGCCGATGCGGAAGGCCCGCGTCACGTAGATCAACAGCGCGCAGAACAGGTTGGACAGCACACTCCAGGCTGCGAAGAACGCCACGGCGCCCACCGTCGCGAAGCCGGTGAAGGCGCCCCACAGCACGGCACCGGACACGCCCAGCCGGCCCAGGGCCCACAGCAGCGCACCGCCATACACCAGCACCCCCATCACGCGCAGGAACAGCTTGGTGACGTTGACCGGCAGCCCGTAATGGCTGGTGACGCGCCGCATCAGCCGCCGCACCAGGCGCATCAGCAGCCAGGCGGCCAGTGTGATGAAGGTCACCTCGAACAATGGCACCAGCAGGTCGAGCCAGTTGGCAGCCCAGGTGGGCAAGGGGTCCGGCAGGGAATCAAGCAGCTTTCTCAAAGGCATCGGCGCAGGGATGGTCAGTCGCGAAGCCCGCTAGAGTGGCCCGAGCGGC
>SEEY01000090.1 GCA_004211235.1 Rubrivivax sp. | reverse complement strand
CGCCTTGGGTTGCGCTGCTGCTGCTACCGCCGCTATCGCCGCCGCCTCCGCATCCCGCCAGCGCAGTGGCTATGGTCAGAAGCGCGCCGGAAAGTAGGCTTGGAAAGCGGTCTTCAGACGGTGATACGACAGGAAAAGAGGAAGGATCAGGCAGGTCGGGCATGGCGGTTCGGACAGCGTTCGGAGCGGATGATCTCCAAGCCCAGATGCTTGCGCACACGTGTCGAAACGGCGCCGTGAGATACGTCCTGTGACTTACCGAGAGAAACACCTGAGCCGCCAAGGAGCGCCGGAAATGCGCCGGTTATTCGGCCACCAATGGGTTTCGGCGTTAGCGCGGGGCGGAACGGGACCCACTGCTGCTGCGGCTCTACACTGCTTCGCATGCGTCGTTGGCTAACCATCTTCTTGCTGGTTCTCCTGCCGCTCCAGTTCAGCTGGGGGGCGGCTGCGGCGTATTGCCAGCATGAAAGTGCTGGCGCCGCACGGCACCTCGGGCACCACCCGCATGAGCACAAGGCTGAAGTGGGCAAGACATCACTGAGCGACGCCGCACAGCTTGAGGCCCACAAAGCGCACAAGGCCGGCCAGCCGTGCGACAGCGACTGCGCGTTCTGTCACCTGGGCAGTGCTACGGCGCTCATCGCCGCCTTGCCAGCGCCGCCGCCGCAACAGGCCAGCTTGATCGCGCCCGACGACGCCCGCGCGTTCTCGACTCGCGCGCCGGACCTGCTCGACCGTCCGAACTGGCGCATCGCCTGATCGGCGAGCGCAGCCCAACCCATCCCCTTCCTGCTCGGCACCCGCCGAGTCTGCGCTCGTCGATCTCTCCCGTTGTTGCACAACTCCGGAGCTATCGATGCGCAGAATTTTCGTGCCGCTGGCAATTGCGGCGCTCGCCTGTCAACCTGCCTCGGCGCAGCCACAAGCGGGCATCGCGGCCACGCCGCCGGCTGACCAGCCGCCCACCACTCCTCTTACCACTCCTCCCACCACCCCTGTCGCCCAGCCCACGAAGGGGCTGAGCCTTGATGGCGCCCTGCAGGCGGCCCTGAGCCGCAACGCCCAGATGCGCGCGGCGGCGCTTGGCGTGGAAGCCAGCAGCGGCGCGCTGCAGCAAGCCGGCCTGCTGCCCAACCCGGTCCTCGACGTCGAACAGGAGGACACCCGACCCGAGACCCGCTCGACGACGGTGCTGCTGAGCCAGACGGTTGAGCTGGGCGGCAAGCGTGCAGCGCGCATCGGCCTGGGCCAGCTCAACCGCGACCTGGCCGCCGCCGAGCTGGCGGCCAGGCAGGCGGACATCCGCGCCTCGACCATTGAGGCGTTCTTTGGCGTCCTGATCGCCCAGGAGAAGCTGAAGGTCGCCGTCGAGTCGACGAAGCTCGCATCGAGCGGAGCGGAAGCCGTCTCCCGCCGCGTCATGGCGGGCAAGGTTTCGCCCACCGAGGAGACGCGTTCCAAGGTGGCGGAGGCCACGGCACGCATTGAACTGAGCCGGGCCAGGTCCGAGCAGGCGATGGCGTTGCGCGCGTTGGCCGCTGTCGTCGGCGCGCCGCAGGGCAGCATTTCGCAGGTCGACGGCGACCCGGCGACCATGCCATCGCTGCCAACCGGCGCCGAGCTGACCGACCGTCTCCAGCAGGCGCCGGCGCTGAGACGGGCCCGCCTGGAGGTCGAGCGGGCGGAGGCCGCCTACCGCCTGGAGCGTGCTCGGGCAACGCCCGACGTGACCGTCGGCGTCGGCGCGAAGCGCATGCAGGAGCAGGGCCGCACGGCGCCGATGTTCAGCGTGTCCATTCCATTGCCGGTCTTCGACCGCAACCAAGGCTCGCAGCTCGAAGCGTTGCGCCGCCGTGATGCCGCGCAGGCGCAAGCTGAAGCGGACGAGTCTCGCCTCCAATCCGAAGTGCTGCAGAGCATTGACCAGTTGGAGGCAAGGCGCGAAGAGCTGGCGCTGCTCCGTCGGGACGTGCTGCCAGGCGCCGAGATCGCCCACCAAGCCGCGCGTCGCGGCTTCGAACTCGGGAAGTTCGGCTTCCTGGACGTGCTGGATGCGCAGCGCACGCTGCTGCAGGCCCGAGACCAGTACTTCGCCGCCCTCGCCGTGGCCCATCGCCTGGCCGCCGACATCGAGCGCCGCCTGGGCGCCCCCCCGAACGAACGCCGCTGAGCGCAACCAAATTGAAAGCCCCATGAATACCCCACCCAATCTGATCGACCGCCTGCGCGGCCGCGTGGGCACGAAGCAGTTGTTCGCCATTGCTGCAGTGCTGCTGATCGGCGCCTTGAGCGCCGTCGCCATCCTGAACATCGGACCCAAGACCGGCGGCTCGGAGGAAGAGCACGGGCACGACGAGGCCGAAGCCCACGCCAAGCCGTCGACGCCACCCGCCAGCCCGCAGGCCAGAGGCCACGAACATCAGGGCGAGGAAGGTGAGCACCACGAAGAGGGTCAAACCGTCATCAAGATGACTGCCGACGCCATCACAGCCGCCGGTGTCACGGTGGAGCCGACTCATCCTGCGGCAATCAGGACGACGCTGCAACTCCCGGGAGAGATCAAGTTCAACGAGGACCGGACCGCGCACGTCGTTCCCCGCGTCATGGGTGTGGTGGAAGCCGTACCCGCGGCGCTCGGCCAGCAGGTGCGCAAGGGGGAGTTGCTCGCGGTGCTGAGCAGCCCGTCGGTCTCGGAGCAACGTGCCGACCTGCAGTCGGCGCAGCAACGCCTGGTGCTGGCCAGGACCACTTACGAGCGCGAGAAGCAGCTTTGGCTTGAACGCATCTCACCCCAGCAGGACGTTCAACAAGCCGAGCAGGCGCTGCGCGAGGCCGAGATCGCGGTCAACAACGCGCGGCAGAAGCTTCTGGCCATCGGCGCCAGTGCCGGTGGGGGCAGTTCCTTGAACCGCTTCGAGCTGCGCGCGCCCTTCGATGGCTTGATCGTCGCCAAGCACATCTCGCTCGGTGAGCAGGTGAAGGAGGACAGCCAGGTCTTCACCATCTCGGACCTGCGCAGCGTCTGGGCGCAGATCAGCGTGCCGGCCCGCGACCTGGCGCAGGTGCGCGTCGGGCAGAGGGTCACCGTCCGCTCGGCCGCCTTCGAGCAGTCGGCGCGCGGCAAGGTGGCGTTCGTCGGCTCATTGATTGGCGAACAGACCCGCACGGCGGACGCCCGGGTCACGTTGGACAACCCCAACGCGGCCTGGCGGCCGGGGCTGTTCGTCAACGTCGACTTGGCCTCGGGAGAGGCGGCCGGTGAGGCGCCCGTGACGGTGGCTGCAGACGCCGTCCAGACGATGGGTGACAGGTCCGTCGTCTTCATCCGCACGGACGACGGCTTCTTGCCGCAGCCGGTGCGCCTGGGCCGCAGTGATGGCCAGCGCACCGAGGTGATCTCCGGCCTCAAGGCTGGAACGCCGTACGCCGTCACCGGCAGCTTCCTGCTGAAGTCGGAAGCCGGCAAGGCTTCGGCCAGCCACGAACACTGAGCGGGAAGCACTTCATGTTCGAACGCATCATCCGATTCGCCATCGACCACCGCTGGCTGGTCCTCATCGCCGTCTTCGGCATGGCAGCCCTGGGCGTCTTCAGCTACCAGAAGCTGCCCATCGACGCCGTGCCGGACATCACCAACGTCCAGGTCCAGATCAACACCGGCGCGCCCGGCTACTCGCCGCTCGAGGCGGAGCAGCGCGTGACGTATCCCATCGAGACGGTGATGGCCGGTCTGCCCGGCTTGCAGCAGACCCGGTCGCTGTCCCGCTACGGCCTCTCCCAGGTCACGGTCATCTTCAAGGACGGCACCGACATCTACTTCGCGCGCCAGCTGGTCAACGAGCGCATTCAGGCCGCACGAGACCAGTTGCCCGCGGGTGTCACGCCCGCCATCGGCCCGATCTCGACCGGCCTGGGCGAGATCTACCTGTGGACCGTCGAGGCCGAACCGAACGCACGCAAGCCCGACGGCGAGCCCTACACGCCGACTGACCTGCGCGAGATCCAGGACTGGGTGATCAAGCCGCAACTGCGCAACGTCACCGGCGTCACGGAGATCAACTCCATAGGCGGCTACGCCAAGGAATACCACGTTGCTCCCGAGCCCAGCCGCCTGTCTTCCTATGGCCTGACCCTGGCCGATGTGGTCACCGCGCTGGAGCGCAACAACGCCAACGTCGGTGCCGGCTACATCGAGCGCCGTGGCGAGCAGTACCTGATCCGCGCGCCGGGCCAGGTCCGGTCGATGCAGGACATCGGCAACATCGTGTTGCGCAACGCGGGCGGCGTGCCGGTGCGCATCCGCGACGTCGCCAGCGTGGAGGTCGGCCGGGAGCTGCGCACGGGTGCCGCGACCGACAACGGCCGCGAGGTGGTGCTGGGCACGGTGTTCATGCTGATCGGCGAGAACAGCCGCACCGTGGCGCAGGCGGTGTCCGGGCGCATGGAGGAGATCAACCGCAACCTGCCCAAGGGCATCCACGCGGTGACGGTCTATGACCGCACGACGCTCGTCGACAAGGCGATCAGCACGGTCAGGACGAACCTGCTGGAAGGTGCGGTGCTGGTCATCGCGGTGCTGTTCCTGTTCCTGGGCAACATCCGCGCGGCGGTCTTGACTGCCATGGTGATCCCGCTGTCGATGCTGTTCACGTTCACGGGCATGGTGCAGCAAAAGGTCAGCGCCAACCTGATGAGCCTCGGCGCGCTGGACTTCGGCATCATCATCGACGGCGCCGTGGTCATCGTGGAGAACTGCGTGCGACGGCTGGCCCATGCGCAGGCTCACCGCGGCCGGTCGTTGACGCGCGCCGAGCGCTTCCACGAGGTGTTCCTCGCGTCTCAGGAAGCGCGCCGGCCGCTGCTGTTCGGCCAGCTGATCATCATGATCGTCTACCTGCCGATCTTTGCGCTCGCCGGCGTAGAGGGGAAGATGTTCCGTCCGATGGCCTTCACCGTCGTCATCGCGCTGATCGGCGCCATGATCCTGTCGATGACCTTTGTGCCGGCGGCCGTCGCGCTGTTCATCGGCGACAAGGTCGACGAGAAGGAAAACCGGCTGATGGGCTGGGCGCGCCGCGCCTACGAGCCGATGCTCGGCCGCGTCATGGCAGCCAAGCCCCTGGTGCTGACCTTGGCCGCCGTGGCGGTGCTGCTGTCTGGTCTGCTGGCGACCCGCCTGGGCAGCGAGTTCGTCCCCAGCCTCAACGAAGGTGACTTCGCCATCCAGGCGCTGCGCATCCCCGGCACGAGCCTGTCGCAGTCGGTGGCCATGCAGCAGCAGCTGGAAGCCCGGCTCAAGGCAAAGTTTCCCGAGATCGAGCGCGTCTTCGCGCGAACCGGCACGGCAGAAATCGCCTCCGACCCCATGCCGCCCAACATCTCGGACGGCTACGTGATGCTCAAGCCCATGGGCCAGTGGCCCAAGCCCCGCAAGACCCGCGACGAGCTGCTTGCTGCCGTCAAGGAAGAGGTGGCCAAGCTCCCGGGGCAGAACTACGAGTTCTCCCAGCCCATCCAGCTGCGCTTCAACGAGCTGATCTCCGGCGTGCGCTCCGACGTGGCGGTGAAGATCTTCGGCGACGACATGGCGGTGCTCAACAGCTCGGCGGAGCGCATCGCGGCCGTGCTCAAGAGCGTCAGCGGTGCATCGGAGGTCAACATCGAGCAGACCACCGGTCTGCCCGTGCTGAGCGTGCAGATTGACCGCGAGAAGACCGCCCGCTACGGACTGAACGTGCAGGATGTCCAGGACACGCTGGCCACCGCCATCGGTGGCCGTGAGGCCGGCACGCTGTTCGAGGGCGATCGCCGCTTCGACATCATCGTGCGCATCCCCGAGACGCTGCGGACCGACGTGGACGCGATCAAGCGGCTGCCGGTGCCGCTACCAACGGGTGCAGACGGCACGCGGCGGTTCCTGCCGCTCAGCGAAGTGGCCGACCTGTCGCTCGCGCCCGGGCCCAACCAGGTGAGCCGGGAGGACGGCAAGCGCCGTGTCGTGGTCAGCGCCAACGTCAGCGGTCGCGACATCGGCTCCTTCGTCACCGAAGCCCGGCAGGTGATGCAAGAGCAGGTGAAGCTGCCCACCGGCTACTGGACGACCTGGGGTGGCCAGTTCGAGAACCTGCAGTCCGCCACGGCGCGCCTGAAGGTCGTCGTGCCGGTGTCGCTGCTGCTGGTCTTCACGCTGCTGTTCGCGATGTTCGGCAACATCAAGGATGGCTTGCTCGTCTTCACCGGAATCCCGTTCGCGCTGACCGGCGGCATCGTGGCGCTCTGGCTGCGTGACATCCCGCTGTCGATCTCCGCCGCGGTGGGCTTCATCGCGCTGTCGGGCGTGGCCGTGCTGAACGGCCTGGTGATGATCGCCTTCATCCGCGGGCTGCGCGAGGCGGGGCAAGGGCTGGACTCGGCAATCCACGAGGGCGCGCTGACGCGGTTGCGGCCGGTGCTGATGACGGCCCTGGTCGCGTCGCTCGGCTTCGTGCCCATGGCGCTGGCCACCGGCACCGGCGCTGAAGTCCAGCGCCCGCTGGCCACGGTCGTCATTGGCGGCATCCTGTCGTCGACTGCGCTGACGCTGCTCGTGCTGCCGGTGCTCTACCGGCTCGCGCACGGGCGAGACGAAGAGGAAATTGCCATCCCTGCGCTACCGCCTGTGCGTGGTGAAACGGCGTGAGCGGATACCTCGCGTTTCCGGGCCGAGCCCCTCAGGGCTTGACTCTGGACCCACTACAGGGTTTTGAATGCACCTATGGCTGACAACACCGACACCCCATCTGGCATCTCCGCCCACTCCGGCAGCGCGTGCGGAAGCTGCGCTTCGCCGGCGCAGCCCGTTACCGCTGCGCCAGTGGCAACCGCGCTCACAGACGGCAAGACCTTCCGCATCCCGACCATGGACTGCTCGGCCGAAGAGGCCGAGATCCGTCGAGCCCTGGAGCCGGTGGCGGGGATCCGCTCACTGCGCTTTCAGCTCGGTGCTCGGAGCCTGTCGATTTCCGCGCCGGACGACGTTCTGCCGCAGGCGCTCGACGCCATCCGCAATGCCGGGTTCAAGCCCGAGCCCCTCGAGACGGCACCAGCCGGCGCCACGGTCGACCCGGAGATGCATGAGCACGGCATGGGCACCGGCATCGCCCGGCTCGCCCTGGCGCTGCTGCTCGCGCTGGCCGCGGAGAGCGTTGAACTGGTGCTGGAGCACGGGCGTGTCAGCCAGGGCATCGGCATGGCGCTCGCGGTGGCGGCCATCTGGCTGGCCGGCATCGAGACCTACACCAAGGGCTTCGCTGCGCTGCGCCGCTTCAAGCTCAACATCAACGCGTTGATGACGGTGGCGGTCACAGGGGCCTTCCTGCTCGGCCAGTGGCCGGAAGCCGCCATGGTGATGGCGCTGTATGCCATCGCCGAGTTGATCGAGGCGCGCTCCGTCGACCGTGCGCGCAACGCCATCAAGGGCTTGATGGCCCTGGCTCCCGCGGAAGCCTCCGTCCAGCAGCCCGACGGTTCCTGGTCTGCCATGCCTGTGGCTTCTGTAGCCCTGGACAGCATCGTGCGCATCCGCCCTGGGGAGCGCGTGCCGCTGGATGGCAAGGTGACCCGTGGCAACAGCACCATCGACCAGGCGCCCGTGACCGGCGAAAGCATTCCGGTGGAGAAGGCCATCGGCGACGCGGTGTTCGCCGGCACGATCAACGCTACGGGCGAACTGGAGTTCCGCGTGACTGCCGCGGCATCCAACACGACGCTGGCGCGGATCATTCATTCGGTCGAGCAGGCCCAGGGCTCGCGTGCGCCGACGCAGCGCTTTGTGGACCGCTTCGCGTCCATCTACACCCCGGCCGTCTTTGCGCTGGCGGTTGGGGTGGCGGTGCTGCTGCCGGTGCTGACCGACGCCACCTGGATGCAAGGGCTCTACAAGGCATTGGTGCTGCTGGTGATCGCCTGTCCGTGCGCCTTGGTCATCTCCACGCCGGTGAGCGTGGTCAGTGCGCTGGCATCGGCCGCCAGGCGCGGCATCCTCATCAAGGGCGGCACCTACCTGGAGGATGCGCGCAAGCTGAAGGCGCTGGCTCTGGACAAGACGGGCACCATCACCGAAGGCAAGCCCAGGCTGGTCGCCCAGAAAGCGTTGCGAGGGGAGGCCGCTGTGGTCCAGCGCCTGGCCGCCAGCCTGGCCGGCCGATCCGATCATCCGGTGTCCAAGGCCATCGCGGAGGGATTGAAGCTCGAACACGATGCGGTGGACCAGTTCTCGGCGCTGGCGGGCCGCGGGGTCCAGGGCACCCTCGGCGGCAAGGCCTACGTGCTGGGCAACCACCGCCTGATCGAGGAACGGGGCCAGTGCAGCCCTGAGCTGGAGGCGGAGTTGAAGCGCCACGAGGAGCAAGGCCGCACTGTCACGCTTTTGGCGGACGAGCAAGGCGTTCTGGGGCTCTTCGCGGTGGCAGACACCATCAAGCCCTCGTCGAAGGCTGCAGTCGCTGATCTCATATCGCTCGGGGTCACGCCGGTCATGCTGACCGGAGACAACGACGCGACGGCGCAGACCATCGCCGGCCAGGCGGGGATCAAGGAGGCACGGGGCAACCTGCTGCCGGAGGACAAGCTCAAGGCAGTCGAGGACATGCAGAAGCGCTTCGGCCTCGCCGGCATGGCTGGCGACGGCATCAACGATGCGCCGGCGCTGGCCAAGGCGGACATCGGCATCGCCATGGGTGCCGCGGGCACCGACACGGCGATGGAAGCCGCCGACGTGGTCATCATGAACGACGACCTGCAGCGCATCCCGATGGTGATCCGCCTGTCCCGCAAGACGCACGCGGTGCTGTGGCAGAACATCGCCTTCGCGCTGGGCGTGAAGGCGATCTTCTTCGGGCTTGCCGTCTTCGGTGCCGCGACCATGTGGATGGCTGTGTTCGCGGACATGGGCGCCAGCCTCATCGTCGTCGCCAATGGACTGCGGCTCCTCAAGGTCGATCTTGAACCGTCACGCAACGCGGCATGACGTCGCCGCGTTTGGCTACGCGATTGAGCGGTACGCGATGCGAGGTCTGCGGTGCCTCGCCAGACCTACCGCGATCAAGCCCAGGGCGACCAAGGCCACGGAGGCCGGCTCCGGCAGGCGCTGGGCAGCCGTGCCGTTGAGCGATGCCACGCTTGAAAACACGGGCCGCAGCGGTGCGTCATTGACCTGCACGCTGCTGTTCCAGTCCTTCACGACGACCTGGCCGTTGATCTGGCCCCGGCCCTGACCGACGCTGGCATTGACGGCCAGCAGTGAGGCGTTGATGCCGCCGTTCAGCGCGATGCCGGTGGCTTCCGGCAGGTTGAACAGCACCTGACCCTTGGCGAATCCGGTATAGCCGTGATTGCCGAAGTCGACGAAAGAGCCGTGGATATTGATGAGGATCTGCGCGCCGTCGCCGAGGCCGTCGATCTGCATGTTCTTCAGCGCGTCAGCGGCGAGGATGTCGAAGACCGCCAGCATTTGGCCGGTGGCATCGAAATGCAGCGTGCTCCATTGGTCGACCACGTTGCCCGTGTTGGACAGGGCGTCCAGCGTGGTGGTGAGCGTGCCCAGGCGCTGCTTTTCGCTGGCGAAGGCGAAGCCCTGGCCGCTGCTCACGCCGCCGATCACATTGCCGCTGTTGTTGGCCGCGTAGCTGCCGCCGACAACGGCGCCACCCCAGATCGAGCCGTTGGTGAAGGCAAGGCTGCCGCCCACGGTCAGGCCGGTGCCGCCGTACAGCGCGCCGGAGCCGGTCTTGGTGTTGATCGAGTAGCCGTTGATTGACGCGTTGCCACCGACGGCGACGCGGCCTTCGACGTCGCTGCTGCCGACGTTCATGTTGCCGAAGGCCAGCAGGTTGAGGCTCGGGTCGAGGCCCAGGCTGACCGGGCCGGCATGCGCCGCGGCGGCGGTGATGAGGGTGGCGACGAGGGAGAGAAGACGCGGAAGCAACTGCATGCCGGCAGTCTAGGAAGCGTAGGAATGCTGCGTCACACCTTCTCGCGGGGGGCAGCGAGGCGCTTCGCGAAAGAGTTCACGGCCCGCGCCGGCAAGATTCAACGAAATGGGCAGCGGGAGTCGCAATGAAAAAAGCCGCAGCCTGTTGAGGGCTGGGCCTGCGCGGAGCGCTTTCGCGCTTACTGCGTCTTGGTCTCGGTGCCGGCCGCCGTCTTGGCGTCGGCCTTCACG
>SEEY01000728.1 GCA_004211235.1 Rubrivivax sp. | reverse complement strand
GCCCGGCCAGGGAGCGCCACCAGAAGTCCAGCTCGCCGGCGAGCGACAGCACCTGGCGGGCCAGCGACGGCAACGGCGCCGTTTCCGCGTCGGCCGTGAAGCGCTGCTGCCGCGGCCACAGGTCCGCAGCCGCGATGCGGGCCATCATCAAGGTGGCGTCGTTGGTGAACAGCGCACTCCAGTCGCCGACCTCCTGGTTGTTGAGATCGTGGAAGCGCAGCTGGCGGGCGAGCTGTGCGGTCATCTCCACGCGCTGCGCAAAGTCGAGGTCGTCCGGCCGGAAGTAGCCGGGCGCGAGGGCGCGCGGGAAGCGCTGGTGCTGTTCGGTACCGGCGCTCATGGCATGAGGCTCCCGGCCGTTCCGGCATCGTGCAGGTACAGCGGGTAGACGAAGTTGTGCGGGCTGTTGCTGCTGCGCAGCCGGTAGTCCAGCCGGATGCGCAGCACACCGTCGATGAGGCCGGTGGTGTCGAACTCGACGCCGTCCAGGCTGATGCGGGCTTCGAACAACAGCACCGCCCGCTCGATGAGGCTGCGCATCTCGGTCAGCGTGCTGGTGTTCATCGGCTCGAACACCATGCGCCGCAGGCCGCAGCCGTAGCTCGGATGCATGACCCGCTCGCCGGGTGCGGTGCTGAACAGGATCCGCAGGCTCTCTTCGACGTCGCTCACGCCCGACACCAGCACCGCCCCGCAGCTGCGCCGGTCGAAGGCCGGCGGGAAGGTCCAGCCCGTGCCGAGGAAGTTGGGTTCGCCGTCCATGGGGGGTGCCGGTGGAGGTCGTTCAGCCGCCGATCAGCACGGTGGGCAGGCCCAGCGCGACCGTGCCGCCGTGGGCCGTGGCATCGCCCATGCGGGCCGCCGGCCGGCCGCCGATCAGCACGGTGGTGGAGCCCATGACGATCGCGTCCGGCGGGCCCACGCAGGTGGCGGTATCACCCACCACGGCAGCGGGCAGGCTGCCGATCAGCACCGTCGGCACGCCGGGCCCGACGATGGGCCCGCCGACATGAGGAATGGGCGGCAGTGCGGGGGTCACCATGGGGCAGACGTGCAGGTCGGTCAGGCGGGCGGCGGGCGGCATGGCAGCTCCTTCGCGGGTTCAATTGATCATGACCAGGGCACCCTTGACGACGGTCTGGCCCGCCGCCGAGAGTTCGGCAGTGGCATTGCCCTTGCCGGTGAAGCCGATCTGCGCCTGGCAGCTCACGTTCAGGCCGCTGGCCTTGACGTCGGCCTTGGCGGTCAGGCTGATGCTGCTGACCGCATCCAGCGTGATGCCGCCCTTGGCAGTGAGGCTGATGTCCTTGGGACTGTCCAGCGCGATGCCGGAGGGGCTGAGCTTGACGGTGTTGCCGTTCTCGTCCTCCAGGAGGATGGACTTGTCCTTGTCGCTGAGCACGACGCGGTTGCCGCCTGGCGTGGTGAGCGTGATCACCTTGTCCTTCTCGTCGAACTCAAGCTTGTGCTTGCAGCGCGTGACCAGCGCCTTGGTGTCGTTGGGCGCCGCCAGCTCGTAGGGTGGCGTGCGGCTGCTGCTGTACAGGCTGCCCAGCACGACGGGATGGGACGGGTCGGCGGCGAAGTAGCCCAGCACCACCTCGTCGCCCACCTCGGGCAGCATGAAGCTGCCGAAGCCGCTGCTGGCATGGCTCTGCATCAGCCTGGCCCAGACGCCCTCGGTCTCGGCCTGCAATACCGGCAGCTTGACCTGGATGCGGTGCTCGCCGGCGGGATCGGCGTCGAGCTTCATGACCACACCGATCTGCAGGCCCGCGACCGGCGGCAGCAGTGCGCCGGCCGCAGGCGCCTGCACGTCGGGCCGGTTGCAGAACCAGTCGGGGTCGAGGCCGAAGTCGGCCTCGGTCGTCCAGGCGCCGTCCGCGATCTCGTGACGCAGCCCGGTGATGAAGGCATTGCCGCTGAAGCGCTTGCCCACGCCCTTGAGCTCGATCAACTCGCCAACCCGGGCCTTTGCACTGCCCTGGAAACGCACTTTCCCGCGCACGCGCGCCAGGCCGGACTTGGTCTGTTGCGCCTTGGCCCATTGGCTGAGCATGGCCTCGGTCTGCGGCGCGCCTGCCTGCATGCGCAGGCTGGCCAGCCCGATGACCTCGGACAGTGCAGCGCTGTCGAGGTCGCCCTGGGCCGGCAGCGAGGCGGGGTCGGCAGCGCTGCCCTCCAGGGCGGCCTGCGCTTTGGGGTCCCAGGACACGGCGGTGGCACTGGCGTACTG
>SEEY01000727.1 GCA_004211235.1 Rubrivivax sp. | reverse complement strand
GAGTCGAAGGGCGCCAGGTCGCCCGCCGTCGCCGCCGCCAGCGCTTCCTCGACGAGGTGGTTGCGCGGGATGACGGCGGGCGACCTGGCGCCCTTCGACTCGCTGCTGGCCGCGCTGCGCTCGCCGTGGGAGGAGTCCGCGCTGCTGACGCGTTATGCCGCGCCGGCCGCCACCGAAGTCACCGCCGGCTATCGCACCTTCTGCGGGACCTGAGCAGCCGGCGGCAACTCAGCTCAGCAGGACTCGCGCGAACTTGCGCTTGCCGACCTGCAGCACATGCTCGCCGGCATCGAGCTTGAGCCCCTTGTCGGCAATGGCCTCGCCTGAGCGGCGCACGCCGCCCTGCTCGACCATGCGCAGGCCTTCGCCGGTCGAGGCGACGAGGCCGGCCGCCTTCAGCACCTGGGCGATGCCCAGCGGCGCGCCGCTGAGCTCCACCGTGGGAATGTCGTCGGGGATGCCACCCTTGGAGCGGTTGATGAAGTCCTGCTCCGCCGCCTCCGCCGCCGCGGCGCTGTGAAAGCGCGCGGTGATTTCCTTGGCCAACGCGACCTTGGCGTCCTTCGGGTTGCGCCCGCCGTCGACCTCGGCCTTCAACGCCGCGATCTCGGCGATGGACTTGAACGACAGCAGCTCGTACCACTTCCACATCTGCACATCGCTGATCGACAGGATCTTGGCGAACATCGTGTTCGCCGGCTCCGTGATGCCGATGTAGTTGTTCTTGGACTTGGACATCTTCTCGACGCCGTCCAGACCTTCGAGCAGCGGCATGGTCAGGATGCACTGCGGCTCCTGGCCGTATTCCTGCTGCAGGTGGCGGCCCATCAGCAGGTTGAACTTCTGGTCGGTGCCGCCCAGCTCCATGTCGCTCTTGAGCGCCACCGAGTCGTAACCCTGCATCAGCGGGTAGAGGAACTCGTGCACCGAGATCGGCGTCTGCGCGGCGAAGCGCTTGGTGAAGTCGTCGCGCTCCATCATGCGGGCCACCGTGTACTTGGCCGCCAGCTGGATCAGCCCGGCCGCGCCCAGTGGCTCGCTCCACTCCGAGTTGTAGCGAATCTCGGTGCGCGCCGGGTCCAGCACCAGCCGGGCCTGGGCGTAGTAGGTCTCGGCGTTGGCCTGGATCTGCTCCTTGGTCAGGGGTGGGCGCGTGGCATTGCGGCCGGAGGGGTCGCCGATCAGTGACGTGAAGTCGCCGATCAGGAAGATCACCTGGTGGCCCAGTTCCTGCAGCTGGCGCATCTTGTTGAGCACCACCGTGTGGCCGACGTGGATGTCGGGCGCTGTCGGGTCCAGGCCGAGCTTGATGCGCAGCGGCACGCCGGTGGCGGCCGACCGTGCCAGCTTCTTCGTCCACTCAGCCTCGGGCAGCAGTTCTTCCACGCCCCGGCGGGTGACGGCCAGCGCCTCCAGGACGGCATCGGTAACGGGAAAGCGGGCGGCGTCGGACATGGGCCATCTCTGCCCGTAAGAAAACGGGCGAAATTGTTAAGTTATTGATCCATCGGGGTTAACCGGCATGTCAAGTAGGACAACGCCGTTAGAATTCACCCTCGAACCGGGGGTGTTGCTTCAACACAACCGACACAGATTTTAAGGGCAGCCCTGCGTCACTCCAGCGCTGCCTTCGCGTGGAACCGGCCTGGCCGGGATTGCCCCAGCGACAACCCCGGGAAGCCGAGCGTGACCGCAGTCCAGAAAAGAGTTCAACAGCTACACACCGCGCTCAAGAGTGCTGAAGCATTCGCCGCCCGTCATCCGCGCGCCCTGACCGCCTCGGTCGTCGGCGCCCTCAGCTGCTTCGCCGTGACCGCCTTCGGCATTGCGCCGCTGGCCCCTGACGCCGCAGAACTGCCCCGCCGTACCGTCGTCGAGACTGTCGCGACGCCCGATCTGGAAGCTCAGATCGAGGAGCTGGCCACGCATGCCATCGGCCTGACGCGCTCGGAAGCCACTCGCTCCAGCGACACGCCCGACAGCCTGCTGCGCCGCGCCGGTGCCTTCGACCCGGCCGCTGCCGCCTTCCTGCGCACCGACCCGCTGGGCCGGCGAGTGCTGCAGGGCCGGGCCGGCAAGATGGTCCACGTGACGGCCGACGCTTCAGGCCAGGTGCGCAAGATCGTCGTCCGCTCGCCGGCAGAGAAAGTCGAGCAGCAAGCCACTCATTTCACCCGGCTGGTCATCGAGCGAGCCGGCGCTGGCTTCAGCGCCCGCACCGAGACCGCGCCGCTGC
>SEEY01000726.1 GCA_004211235.1 Rubrivivax sp. | reverse complement strand
CCGAACAGCGGGGCGCGCCGTTTTCTCGATCACCCAGCCGCTGGACATCATGGCCGCGAGGCGGACTTTCGGCCGCCAGCGCAGGCAGCTTCAGGAGCAGGCACGATGAGCGTAAAGACAGTTGGCAAGCCCGGCTACGGCGAGTTCCGCCGCGGCTGGCCCATCGTGCTGGCGGCATTCCTGGGCGTCGGGCTGGGGCTGTCGCCGCTGCCCTTCTACACCATCGGCCTGCTGGCGCCGGAGCTGGCGCGAGAGTTCGGCTGGGGCATCGGCCAGGTGTTCTTCGGCATCACCGTGATGACGCTGGCCACGCTCGTCGCCGCGCCGGTCGCCGGCTTCCTGGCGGGGCGCTTCGGCACCCGCCCGGTGGCGCTCGTTTCGCTGCTGCTGTTCTCGCTGTCCTTCATGGCGTTCGCGCTGGGCGACGGCTCGTTGACGATGTACTACCTGACCTGGGTCGGCATCGCGGTTCTGGGCGCCGGCACGCTGCCCATCACCTGGACGCGCGGCGTCAATGCCTGGTTCGAGGAACGCAAGGGCCTGGCGCTGGGGCTCACGCTGACGGGCACGGGGCTGTTCGGCGTGGTCGCCAAGCCGTACACGGCCTGGCTGATTGCCAGCTTCGGCTGGCGCGGCGCCTACGTCGGCCTGGGCCTGCTGCCGCTGGTGATCGCGCTGCCGGTGGCGTACCTGCTGTTCCGCAACGTCGAGGGCGACCCGCAGCGCGGCAGTGCGCGCACCGACGCGGCCGGTCTGACCCTTGCGCAGACGCTGCGCGACTGGCGCTTCTGGCTGATCGCGGCGTCCTTGATTCCCATCTCTTTCGCGCTTGGCGGGCCGATCCCGAACATGGAGAACATCCTCAAGACCAACGGCTTCGAGCGCTCGCAGATCCTCGGCATGACGGCCTTCATCGGCCTGTCGGCGTTGACCGGGCGCCTCGTGGGCGGCTGGCTGATCGACCGCTTCTGGGCCCCGGGCGTGGCGCTGGTGATCCTGTGCCTGCCGGGCATCTCCTGCTGGCTGATTGCGCAAGGGCACATGAGCTATTCGATGGCGCTGCTGTCCATCGTGTTGATCGGCTTTGCGGTGGGCGTGGAGTACGACCTGCTGGCCTTCCTCGTGGCGCGCTACTTCGGCATGCGCAGCTACTCGCAGGTCTATTCGCTGCTGTACTGCTGCTTCGCTATCGGCACCGGCTTCGGGCCGGCGGTGTTCGGCTGGAGCTTCGACAAGACCGGCTCCTACTCGGCCGTGCTGACGGCGGCCGGCGTCGCGCTGGTGCTGGGCGCCCTCGCCCTGCTGGGGTTGGGCCGGTACCGCACTTTCGACAACAAGTGATGACGACTCACACGCTGCACATCAACGGCCAGTCCCGCGCGGTCGAGGCCGACCCGGCCATGCCCATCCTCTGGATGCTGCGCGACACACTGGGCCTGACCGGCACCAAGTTCGGCTGCGGCATGGCGCAATGCGGCGCCTGCACCGTGCACCTGAACGGCCAGCCCGCGCGCGCCTGCGTGACGCCGGTCGCGGCCGCTGCCGCTGCCGGCCAGAAGATCACCACCATCGAAGGCCTGGCAGCCGGCACCGACAAGGTCGCCCAGGCCGTGCTGGCCGCCTGGGTACGGCACGACGTGGCCCAGTGCGGCTACTGCCAGGGCGGCCAGGTCATGACGGCCACCGCCTTCCTGAAAAGCCTGCCGCGCGGCAGGCAACCGAGTGCGGCCGAGATCGATGCGGCGATGTCCGGCAACCTCTGCCGCTGCGGCACCTATGCGCGCATTCGCGCCGCCGTCGCCGATGCGGCGCAGGCGCTGGCCGGCCTGACGACCACAGTAGGTTTGCATTCAAACACCTAGGACCTGAGCCCCCGCTGAAGCGCGGCAGCAGCGACGCCCGCCGTCGAGGGCCGCCGCTCACCCCGGTCAAGCGGGAGGACTGTCTGCTATCGATTGCGGCAGTCAGTCCTTGAGCTTGAAAGCGAGTTCGGTCACCCACTTATCCATGTCAGGCTGCTCGGCGGGATCGGTTTCGTAGAGTTCGAGCCGGCAGGCGAAATGATCGCCGTCTGCGCGCTCCGCAAACCCCTGCACCGGCTGCCGCCCCGCCTGCAGTGGCTGGCTGCCGTGCTGCTGGGCGCGCTGTCGGGCGCCTATGGTTGCGCGCTGCTGGCGCTGATCGGCCAGGCCGCGCCGGCGCCCTGGGCGGCCAGCGCCATGGCCGGCGCGCTGGTG
>SEEY01000089.1 GCA_004211235.1 Rubrivivax sp. | reverse complement strand
CCGCCGTAGCCGCCGCCACCGGAGCGGCCACCGCCGCCACCGAAGCCGCCCGGACGCTCTTCACGAGGACGGGCCTCGTTCACGACGATGGCGCGGCCTTCGAGGGCCTGGCCATTCATGCCGTTGATCGCGGCTTGCGCCTCGGCGTCAGAACCCATTTCGACGAAACCGAAACCCTTGGAGCGACCGGTTTCGCGGTCCATCATGACCTTTGCGGAGGTCACGGTACCGAACTGGCCGAACGATTCTTGCAACGATTCGTCACGCACGCTGTAGGCGAGATTGCCCACGTAAAGCTTGTTTCCCATGGGGAAGCCCTTCCTTCTCTCAAACTCAAAAATCAAAAAACCATGTGGAGCTTCAACCCATCGTGAACCATTCAAGCGAAGGTGCGGCGTCCAGACACAGGCGAATCATTATGGTGGCGAGGTCAACAAATGCACGGCGGCCCTCCGGCAAGTGTTGTTTTTCAGAGCTAGCACAAACCCTGTCGGTCACGGTCGGGTCTTTTCATCTCATGGCTAGGATGCGCGTCCGATGAGTACCTCGCTCCTTCCCGCCCTCGCCCGCGTGCTCGCCAGCATCGACGCGCCCCGCAACCTGCGCGCCCTCTACGCCCTGCTGTCGGCCTTCTGCTTCGCTGGCCTGCTGGTGGCGATGGCGCAATCCGCCCTGGCACGTGACCAGGCGTCGCTCGGCTCCCTGTGGATGGGCCTGGCGCTGGCTGTCGCTTTTTTTGGCGTCAATACCACCGGCCTGATGCTGATGGACCAGGCTCGCGGCCTGCCCGTGCGTGACCCGCAGGACGCGCTCTTCGATGCCTTGCGCAGCGGCCACCGCGTGCTGCTGGCCCTGCTGGCCTGCCTGGCACTGGCCGCCGTCGGCACCGCCGTGCTGGCAGCGCTGCTGTGGGCCTCGCGCTGGCCGTGGATCGGTGCGCCGCTGCTTGCCGTGGTGCTGCCGACCGGCGTGCTGCTGCTGGGCGGTGTGGCCTTCGTGCTGGTCGTGCTGGTGGGGCCCCTGGCCGGGCCGGCCGTGTGGGCCGGGCAGCACAGCACCGGCGTGCTGGCGTTCCTGCGTGAGCGCCTGCGCCATGGACTGCCGGAAACCGCACTGCTGATGGCGGCGGTCTACCTGCTTGTTGCGTTGACCACCGCGGCCGCGAGCTTCATCGTCGTCAGTGGCGGCCAGTTGCTGGCGGGTCTGGCCATCCTGGGCGCGGGCATCGAGCTGCCGGCGCGCCAGCTGCTGGCGGGCGTCATGGGGCTGGGGCCGCGCAGCCTCGGCGCCAGCGGCATGCCGCTGCAGGGCGGCAACCTGGGGCTGGCGGCGTTGATCGGCGGCGGCGTGGTGTTTGCGCTGGCGCTGGTGCTGCCAACGCTGGTGTGGCTGCGGGGTTGCTGCGCCGTCTACCTGGCGGTGACCGAGCGGGAATGAAGCCCCGCATCGCCTCCCTCGTGCCGAGCGCAACGGAGACGCTCGTGGCCCTGGGTCTCGGGCCTTCTCTCGTCGCCCGCACCGGCTTCTGCATCCACCCGGCGGAGATCGTCGCGAACGTGCCCAAGGTCGGCGGCACCAAGGACGTCAATCTCGCCAAGCTCCGGGCCCTGGCACCGACGCATGTCGTCGTCAACGTCGACGAGAACCGCCGCGAGACGGCCGAAGCGCTGCGGGCGTTCGTGCCGGAGGTGATCGTCACCCATCCGCAGCGGCCGGAGGACAACCTGGCGCTGTTCGAACAGCTGCGCGTCGCCTTCGCCGATCAGCCAGGAGTGAACGAGCGCGCAGCAGCCTTGTCGGCCGACTTCAGCGCGGCGCTCGCCCGTTGCCGCGCGCTGGTCTGGCCGGGCCAGAACGTGCTCTACCTGATCTGGCGCGAGCCCTGGATGACCGTGGCGCGCGACACCTACATCTCGGCACTGCTGGCCGAGGCCGGCTGGCGCACGGGGCCCGACGTGCAGGGCGGCGAGCACGGCGCCGGCCGGTATCCCGCGTTGACCGGTCGCGAGCCCTGGCTGGCCGGCATCGAGCGCGTGCTGCTGAGCTCCGAGCCCTACCGTTTTGGCGCTGCGCACATCGCCGAAGCGCAGGCGCTGTGCCCACAGGCTCGCGTGCAGCTCGTCGACGGCGAACGCCTGAGCTGGTGGGGCGCGCGTGGCGCCGCGGGGCTCGACTATGTGCGCGAGCTCGGCGACGCGCGTCGCTGAAGCGCCACCCGCCACAATTGCTGCCATGGACATCTACAAGCCCCTCGTCGCGCTGCTTGCCATCGTGAATCCGGTGGGCGTGGTGCCCTTCTTCATCCACTTCACGGCCGGCCTGACGCGCGAGCAGCGGCGCCGCACCATCCTCGTCAGCGCCGGCACGGCGGGCATCGTCATCGCGCTGTCGGCGCTGTTCGGGCTGAAGATCATCGAGTTCTTCGGCATCTCGCTGGCAAGCTTCCAGGTGGGCGGCGGCTGCCTGCTGCTGATCAGCTCGCTGCAGATGCTGAACGCCCAGCCGGCCGAGGCGCGCAAGGAGGACGTCACCGAAGGCAACTCCAAGGCCGACGCCGGCGCCAGCATCGCCGTCGTGCCACTGGCCATCCCGCTGCTGACCGGGCCGGCGACGATCTCGACCATGGTGATCTATGCCGACAAGACGCGCGTCTGGTGGGAGCTGGCCATCCTGTGCGGCTACGGGGTCGTCGTCACGGCCGTGACCTTCATCGCCTTCACGGCCAGCAGCAAGATCGCCAAGGTGCTGGGGCAAACCGGCATCAACATCATGACGCGGCTGATGGGCCTGATCCTCGCCGCGCTCGCCGTGGAACTGCTGGCCGATGGCCTGATCAAGCTGTTCCCGGTGCTGGCCGCGCGCACGGTGAGCTGAACATGAACGCGCTGCCGCAGCTGCCGCCGATCTGGATGGCGCCCATGGCCGGCGAGGCCGCCAGCGCCGCGCTCGTGGCGGCGGTGAGTGCGGGCGGCGGCTTCGGCCAGCTCGGCGCCGCCTACCTGTCGCCGACGCGCATCGCCGACATCGCCGCCGAGATCCGGTCGCACACGTCGCATCCCTTCGGCATCAACCTGTTCTGCCCGCAGCCGTGGCTGCGCGACGACGACGCGCTCGGCGACTACCTTGCGCTGCTCGTCCCGTGGCATGCCGAGCTGGGCCTGCCGCCCCCAACGCGGCCGGACCGTTTCGAGGAAGACTTCGAGGATCAGCTCGCGGCGGCCATCGCTGCGCGGCCGGCCGTCATCAGCTTCGCCATGGGGGACCCGGGCGTGGCGCGCGTGGCGGCGTTGAAGGCGCAGGGTTTCGCCGTCATCGCCACGGCCACGCAGCTGTCCGAAGGCCGCATGCTGCAGGCCAGCGGGGTGGATGCGGTCGTTGCCCAGGGCTACGAAGGTGGCGGCCATCGCGGCGGCTTCCTGGGCACGGCAGAAGGCGCGCTGATCGGCACGATGGCGCTGGTGCCGCTGCTCGCCGATGCGCTGGACATACCCGTCATCGCCGCCGGCGGCATTGCCGATGCGCGCGGCGTGGCGGCGGCGCAGGCGCTCGGCGCCAGCGCGGTGACGGTCGGCACGGCCTTCCTGCTGGTGGATGAATGTCCGCTGTCGCCCGCCTACCGCGCCGCGCTGCTGGCGGCCGGCGATGCCGATTCGACACTGACGCGCGCCTTCTCCGGCCGGCTGGCACGCGGCGTGGCCAACCGCGTCACGCGCGAACTGGAAGGCGTGGCCTTGCCCGCCTTCCCGCAGCCCAACGCGGCCAGCCGGCCGATGCGGCAGGCGGCGGCCAAAGCGGGCAATCCCGATTTCATCAGCCTGTGGGCGGGCCAGGCGCTGCCGTTGAACCGCGCGCCGGGATCGGCGGCGCAGCTGGTCGCCGCGTTGAGCCAGGGCTGGCGCCATTGATCCTGCTGCGGAGGACGCCCCCGCCGGCTGGCCGTCGTGATGACGCTCACGCGCCGGCTGTACGGTACCGGCTGACGTCAGGGAACCCGCAGGAGGAGTGAATTACCCTCGGCCCATGGCCAAAGAAGGTTTCGACTACATCATCGTGGGCGCCGGCACCGCCGGTTGCCTGCTCGCCAACCGGCTCAGTGCGAATCCTGACAAGCGCGTCCTGCTCATCGAGGCCGGCGGCAAGGACGACTACCACTGGGTGCACATCCCCGTCGGCTATCTGCACTGCATCGGCAATCCGCGCACCGACTGGTGCTACAGCACGGAGGCGGAAGCCGGGCTGAACGGCCGCAGCCTGCGCTACCCGCGCGGCAAGGTGCTGGGCGGCAGCTCCAGCATCAACGGCATGATCTACATGCGCGGCCAGAGCCGCGACTACGAGCACTGGGCGCAGGTGGCGGGCGACGACACCTGGCGCTGGGAGCGTGTGCTGCGCGCCTTCCGTCGCCACGAGAACCACTGGCGGCTGGACGACCCCAAGACGGCGCCCGAGGGCTTTGCCGCACTGCATGGCCACAGCGGCGAATGGCGCGTCGAGCGCCAGCGGCTGCGCTGGCCGCTGCTGGACGCGATCGCGCAGGCGGCCACGCAGGCCGGCATCCCGGCCACGGGCGACTTCAACGCCGGCAACAACGAGGGCGTCGGCTATTTCGAGGTCAACCAGAAGAAGGGCCTGCGCTGGAACACGGCCAAGGCCTTCCTGCGGCCCACCACCTTCGGCCGGCCGAATTTCGAGCTGTGGATGGGCACGCAGGTGCGCAAGCTGCGGCTGATGCATGACAGCAACGGCGCAGGCGGCCTGCGCTGCAGCGGCGTGGAAGTGCTGACGCCGCATGGCGTGGAGCAACCCTGGCTGAACTCGGGAGGCGAAGTCATCCTCGCGGCCGGCGCGATCGGCTCGCCGCAGATCCTGCAGCTGTCGGGCCTCGGCCCGGCGCCGCTGCTGCAGGGGCTGGGCATCCAGGTCGAGCAGGCGCTGCCCGGCGTCGGCGCCAACCTGCAGGACCATCTCCAGGTCCGCGCCGTCTACAAGGTGCAGGGCGGCAACACGCTGAACCTGCGTTCCGCGTCCGTGCTGGGCAAGGCCAAAATCGCCCTGGAATACGCGCTGCGCCGCAGCGGCCCGATGAGCATGGCGCCGTCGCAGCTCGGTGCCTTCACGCGCAGCAGCCCGGAGAAGGTCTGGCCGGACCTGGAGTACCACGTGCAGCCGCTGTCGCTGGACGCGTTCGGCGAACCGCTGCATGGCTTCGACGCCTTCACGGCCAGCGTGGCCAACCTGAACCCGACGAGCCGCGGCACGGTCCACATCCAGTCGCCCGACGCGACCGTGGCGCCTGTCATCCGGCCCAACTACCTGTCCACCGAGGCCGACCGGCAGGTCGCGGTCGAGAGCCTGAAGCTGACGCGCCGCATCGTCGCCCAGCCGGCGCTGGCAGGCTTCAAGCCGGAGGAGTACCGGCCCGGGCCGGAGATCCAGACCGATGAAGACCTGGCCCGGCTGGCCGGCGACATCGCCACCACCATCTTCCACCCCGTGGGCACCTGCCGCATGGGCCGCAGGGACGACGCCGACGCGGTGGTCGATTCACGGCTGCGCGTGCGCGGCGTCAGCGGCCTGCGCATCGCCGACGCCAGCGTGATGCCGACCATCACGAGCGGCAACACGAACTCGCCGACCTTGATGATTGCGGAAAAGTTGGCGGGGTGGCTGACGGCCTGATTCAGCTGACCGCGGTTCCTCCCGCACAGTGCACCGCAGCATGTCCCGCACCCTTGAAAAGCCAGTCGACGCCGCCCCGGACGTGGCGCTGAACCGCACTGGCGGCCTCCCGCGCCTGGGCCGGCCAACGCTCGCGGCGTGGGCGCTGTGCGGCTTGCTGAGCCTTGCATTCGCGCCGTGGCAGCTTGCCCGCGCCGAAGCGGCATCCTCGCCTGCGTCCGCATCTGCACCGCCCCAGGCCCGCATGGACTATCGCTACTGGGACTGGGGCGCCACGCCGCGGCGCGACGACTATCAGTTCGCGCTGCTGAGGCTGGCGCTGGACAAGACGGTGAGGGACTACGGGCCCTACCAGCTGTCGCGCGTCGTGCGCAGCTACTCGACCTCGCGGCTCAGGCGCGAGATCAACCGCGGTGAAGTCGTGAACGTGCACGCGGGGCCCTGGCGGGCATTGGAAACGAGCGAGGACAAGCTGCCCGAGCGCAGCCTGCGCGTCAACGTGCCGATCCTGAAGGACCTGCTCGGCTACCGGAAGCTGTTGATCCGCCGCGACGACCTCGACCGGTTCAGGAACATCCGGCAGGCGCAGGAGCTGAAGGCATTGATCGTCGGACAGGCGAACGGCTGGGTCGACGTGGACATCTACCGTCACAACGGCTACCGGGTCAACGACACGCCGACGCCGGCCTCGCTGTTCGACATGCTGGCCAGGAAGCGCATCGACTACATCCCGATCAGCCTGACAGACGTCGACACCGCGCTGACTAACCGCCCCGAGCTGGCCGGCCAGCTGATGCTGCTGCCCGACATCACGCTGTACTTTCCGCTGCCGATCATCTTCTACGTCAACATCCACGAGCCGCGCATGGCACAGCGGCTGGAGGCCGGGCTGACCCTGGCGCGGCAGGACGGCTCCTTCGAGCGGCTGTTCCGCAGCAGCTTTGCGCGTGAACTGCAGCTCGTGCGCGAGCCTTCGGCCAGGCGCTTCCTGCTGGTGAATCCCTTCGCTCCCCGGGAGCTGGCGCCGGAAAGGTCGGCGGAGCCGGCCGACGTGGAGGTGCCGGCCACGGCGCCCGCCAGGGCAAGCAACCGCTAGGCAGATGGCCGCGGCGCGGCCCGCGGCTCAAGGCTCCTGGAACTCCTGGTGCTGGCGTGGTGCATCCGGCCGCTGCTCGTCCAAAGACTGCCGATAGCGGACACAGCCGCGCATGAACTGCGGCCACTCGGGCACCGCGATGGCCGGGTCCACCTTCTCGGGCAAGAGGTTCCAAAGGGCGGGCTGGTGCCAGCACAGCCCGTGGCTGCTTTCGTCGCGATGGGCGCGAATCGCCTTGCGCAGTTTCCTGACTTCGGCGGCGAGCTGCTCTTTCGTCAGCATGTCGAGGTCATCGTCCATCGCAGTGTCCCTGGCAGTTGGAAGGCACACGGGTTCTAGGCCGACGCACGGGCCGCGACAATCCCGAGCATGTTGTCGCCGTCTCCCCGCGTGCTCGCCGTCATCCCGCCGATGACGCAGCTGAACACGCCCTACCCGTCCACCGCCTACCTGACCGGCTTCCTGCGCTCACGCGGCCTGGCGGCACGGCAGGTGGACCTGGCGCTCGCGCTGGTGCTGGAGCTGTTCTCACCGGCCGGGCTGACGCAGATTCATGCAGCCGTGGTGGCCCTCCCCGACGCCCGGCACACGCCTCAAACCGCATGGTTCGCCTCGGCGTTCGACGCGATCGCGGCGGCCACGCCACGCGTCATCGCCTTTCTGCAGGGGCGCGATCCGACGGTGGCGCATCGCATCAACACGCGCGCCTTCCTGCCCGAGGGCGCGCGCTTCGCGTCGCTGGATGCCTACGTGGACGAGGACGGTGGCGACCCGCTCGCCTGGGCCTTCGGCGCCCTCGGCCTGCAGGACCGGGCGCGCCATCTCGCCACGCTCTTCCTGAACGACCTGGCCGATGTGCTGCGCGATGCGGTGGACGCGCGTTTCGAGTTCGTCCGCTATGCCGAATCGCTGGCCGCGGCGCAGGCCCATTTCGAGCCGCTGGCCGATGCCCTCGCGGCGCCACCCAACCTCGTCGACAGGACGCTGCAACGTCTCACGCTGGCGGCGCTGGACGAGCACCAGCCCGACGTCGTGCTGCTGTCCGTGCCCTTCCCCGGCTCGGTGTATGCAGCGCTGCGCATCGCGCAGACGATCAAGGCGGCGCGGCCCGACGTCGCCATCGTGCTGGGCGGCGGCTATGTGAACACCGAGCTGCGCGAGCTGGCCGAACCGCGCTTGTTCGACTTCGTCGACTACGTGACGCTGGATGCCGGCGAGCGTCCGCTGCTGGCGCTGCTGGAGCACGTCGCCGGCAAGCGCTCGAAGACGCGCCTGGTGCGTACCTTCTGGCGCGACGGCGCCGACGAAGGCGCCGCCGGGCCGTCCCAAGGCGACTTCACCCCCCTCGGGGGGACGGACGAGGCGCAGCCTCGAACGCGGGGGTCGACAGTTCGGTACACCAACTTCGTCGAGCCCGACATTCCCTTCGACGACGTCGGCACGCCGACCTGGGACGGCCTGCCGCTGGACCGCTATTTGTCGCTGCTGGACATGCTCAACCCGATGAACCGGTTGTGGAGCGACGGACGCTGGAACAAGCTGACGGTGGCGCATGGCTGCTACTGGAAGAAGTGCAGCTTCTGCGACGTGAGCCTGGACTACATCTCGCGCTACGAGGCGGCGAGCGCCTCCGTGCTGGTGGACCGCATCGAGGCCATCGTGAAGGAAACCGGGCAGACGGGCTTCCACTTCGTCGACGAGGCGGCGCCGCCGAAGGCGCTGAAGGCGCTCGCCGAAGAGCTGATCCGCCGCGGCGTGGCCATCAGCTGGTGGGGCAACATCCGCTTCGAGAAGACCTTCACACCCGAGCTCTGCCAGCTGCTCGCCGACAGTGGCTGCATCGCCATCTCGGGCGGGCTGGAGGTGGCGTCGGACCGGCTGTTGAAGCTGATGAAGAAAGGGGTGTCCGTCGAGCAGGTGGCGCGCGTGACCAAGGCGTTCGCCGATGCCGGCGTGCTGGTGCATGCCTACCTGATGTACGGCTTTCCGACGCAGACGACGCAGGACACCGTGGACGCGCTGGAATACGTGCGCCAACTGTTCGAACACGGCTGCATCCACAGCGGCTTCTTCCACCGCTTCGCCTGCACGGTGCATTCGCCGGTGGGCATGAACCCGGCGGAGTACGGCGTGACGCTGCAGCCGCTGCCCGCGGACGGCCGCTTTGCGAAGAACGACATCGCCTTCATCGACCCGACGCCGACCGACCACGACGGTCTGGGCCAGGGCTTGAAGAAGGGGCTCTACAACTTCATGCACGGCATCGGCGTCGAGAGCGACATCCGCAGCTGGTTCCCGGTGCGCGTGCCGAAGACGACGGTGCCCCGGCAGTTCGTCGAAAGAGCGCTCGCCCGCTGACTTTGCTGCAGTGCACAATCGCCGAATCCACAGGAGGTGCGGCGATGCGGCGAGTCGTGTTCAACCAGAAGGGCGGCGTGGGCAAGTCCACGATCACGAGCAACCTGGCGGCCATCGCCGCGGCGCAGGGCCGCAACGTGCTGGTCATCGACCTGGACTGCCAGGGCAACACGACGCGCTACCTGCTCGGTGACGCGGCGGACGACGAGCGCACCGGCTCCGCGGAGTTCTTCGCGCAGACGCTGAAGTTCAGCGTGCGCGAGCACGACAACAGCGAGTTCATCAGCGAGACGCCGTGGGAGCGCCTGCACGTGATGGCGGCGAGCGCCGAGCTGGACGAGCTGCACGGCAAGCTGGAGAGCCGCTACAAGATCTACAAGCTGCGGGATGCGCTGCTGAAGCTGGACGAGGTCTATGACGAGATCTGGATCGACACGCCGCCAGCGCTGAACTTCTACACGCGCTCGGCGCTGATCGCGTCCCAGGGCTGCCTGATCCCGTTCGACTGCGACGACTTCTCGCGCCGCGCGCTCTACGGCCTGCTGGAAGCGGTGGAAGAGATCCGCGCCGACCATGCGCCCGAGCTGCATGTCGAGGGCATCGTCGTCAACCAGTTCCAGGCGCGCGCATCGCTGCCGCAGCGCGTCGTGCAGGAGCTGACGGACGAGGGCCTGCCGGTGCTGGAGCCCTATCTGTCGGCCAGCGTCAAGGTCAAGGAATCGCACGAGCTGAGCCGGCCGATGATCCACCTCGACCCGCGCCACAAGCTCACGCAGGAGCTGGTGGCGCTGTACGAGTCACTGCCGGGCTGAGCGAAACCAGGCGGGTCAGGGGCGCGTCCAGGGCGACACCCAGGCCAGCAGCGCCAGCCACAGCGGCGCGGTGGCGACATAGAGCACCGTCGACAGCACTGTGGCCGCCGTGACCTCGGGCTCCATCGTCCGGTAGCGCTGCGCGAAGATCAGCGCGTTGGAGCCGGTCGGCAGCGCCGCGAGCATGACGATGACGGCCAGGGGCAGGCCGTTCAGCCCCAGCGCCCAGTGGGCGATGCCGAACACGACGGCCGGGATCAGCAGCAGC
>SEEY01000725.1 GCA_004211235.1 Rubrivivax sp. | reverse complement strand
ACGAGAAGCTCAAGAAGAGCCAGTTCGACGCCCGCGTGATCCCGAGCGTGGCCTACACCGACCCCGAGGTGGCCTGGGTGGGCATCACCGAGGACGAGGCCAAGGCCAAGGGCATCAAGGTCACCAAGGGCCTGTTCCCCTGGACGGCCTCGGGCCGCGCCATCGCCAACGGCCGCGACGAGGGCTTCACCAAGCTGCTGTTCGACGAGGAAAGCCACCGAATCATCGGCGGCGGCATCGTCGGCACGCATGCCGGCGACATGATCGGCGAGATCGCGCTGGCCATCGAGATGGGCGCGGACGCGGTGGACATCGGCAAGACCATCCACCCGCACCCGACGCTCGGCGAGTCCCTCGGCATGGCGGCGGAAGTGGCGCACGGTTCCTGCACGGACATCCCGCCGGTGCGCAAGAAGTAGGCGGCGATGCGTCGCCTCCTCGGCTTGGCGGCACTGCTGTGCGCATTTGCCGTGCAGGCCGAGGAGCGCGCCCTGCGCGTGGCGCCGCAAGCGACGGATGCGCGGCTGGCGGCCGACGAGGCGCCGCACCTGGTCGTCTACGACCCGGCGCTGGCCGAGCCGCTGTGGGTCTGGCTGCCCGGCACCAACGGCCGGGCAGACAGCAATCACAAGGCGCTGTTCCAGACAGTGCGAGACGGCGGCTTTCGCATCGTCGGCCTGTCCTACCTCGACAACGAAGCGGTGTCCCAGGTCTGCAACGGCCCGCGGCTGCGGGCGTATCCGACCTGCGCGGCGGACTTCCGTCAGCAGCGCGTGTGGGGCAACGCCTCGTCAGCGCCGATTGCCGACCGGCCCGAGGACGCCATCGTGCCGCGCCTCACGCGGCTGCTGAAGCACCTGGCCGAGCAGGACCCGGCGGGTCAGTGGGCCGGCTATCTCGACGGGGACGAGCCGCGTTGGAGCCGCATCGTGCTGGCCGGCCAGTCGCAGGGCGGCGGCATGGCGGCCTATCTCGCCAAGACGCGGGCCGTGGCCGGCGTGATGATGTTCTCCGGCGGCTGGGACAAGGACGCCCGCAGCGACGTGGCCCGCTGGTATCGCCAGCCCGCCGCGACGCCGCCCGAGCGCTGGCACGCGACTTACCACGTGCTGGAGCCGCAGGCCGACGCGATGGCGCGCATCTACGCCGCACTGGGCATCCCGCCGGGCCAGGTGCATGCGCTGGACCTGCCGGTCATCAGGCGCACGCCGCACGGCGAAGGTATCGGCAACCCGGCCTATGCGCCGCTGTGGCAGCAGATGCTCGCGGCCACGAGGCCGTAGCCCCCCGGGGAACCTCGGCCCGGGCGCGACGCATCCTGTCGTGACAATGGCGCATGACGTTTTTCTACTGGTTCATGGCGGTCGTGATGGCCGCCACGCTGCTCCCGTCGGTGCTGTTCATGGGCATCTACTTCGTCACCGGCGAGGAAGCGGCCTTCGACCGTGCGCGCAAGTTCTGGACCTTCCTGCGCGTGTTCACGCTGCTGTGCTTCAACCTGATGCTGTGGGGCCACGTCATCGTCGGCGTGTGGCAACTCGCGCACTGAATCCGGCACGGACTCACCACCTCGATTCGTACATCGCCGGGCAATCCGCCGTGCCGAAGCGGTCCACCGGGACGCGATAGCGCTGGCCGACACGCAGCTGCTGCCAGCGCTCCTGCGTGACGCGGCAGACCCAGGCATGGTTGTCGCGGTCGCGCAGCTCGATCTCGAAGAAGGCCTCGCGCTTGCCCTGGCGTTCGCTGCCGGGCTCGCCCGGAGCGGCCATGCGCAGCGGCGGGCGCGGCCAGTCGGGGCGGTCGGCCGGGCCGCCCTCGTTCTTGGCGATCCAGCTGCGGCGCCAGGCCAGCTGCGTGTAGCGGCAATGCTCCGCCGGTGCCGCACGCAGGCCTTTCGGGTCGGCCATCACGCGGCGCGTCACGTCCCGGGCGTCCGCGGGAAGGTCATCGCACCAGTCCGATCCGGCTTCCACACGCAGCCGCTCGATGACGACTTCCATGCGCCAGCTGCGCTTGACGAGTTCCACGCCGACGCCCGAGGGGCCGAAGAAGTGCCAGCCCAGCGCGACGCTGGTGCCCAGCACCATGACGACGAGCACCAGCACGCGCAGCCGCGGCAGACGAAACCGTAACGCCATCTCTCTCAGGCGGCGTCGAATTGCGCGTTGACGAGTTCTTCCCAGCGGTCGAGTTCCTGCCAGTCGATGTGCAGCCAGTCCAACGCGGCCTGGTGA
>SEEY01000088.1 GCA_004211235.1 Rubrivivax sp. | reverse complement strand
CTCGGCCGGCGGTGCGCTGTTCGGCAGCACGGGTGCGTCCGCGGGCGCCACGGCCGCGGCCGATGTCGACGCCACCGTCGGCGCCGGCTCCAAGCTGACGGCCGGCGGCACGGTCAAGGTGCTGGGCAGCGCGTCAAACATCGCCAGCGGCGACACGTCGGGCCTCGGTGTCGGCGGGCTCATCGGCATCGGCTCGTCGAGCAGCAGTGCCACCGTGGGCGGCGGCACCACGGCCGACCTGCGCGGCGGCGTCGGCGGCGCGACTGCCGTCGACATCCATGCCCAGGGCAGGAACACTGCGGTCGCAGGCGCCAGCGCCTCGGGCGCCGCGGCCTTCGGCGGCGGCAGCGGCGGCAGCGCCACGGCCAAGTCCAACAGCGCCGTAAGCGCCGGACTGGGCGACACCGGCATCGCCAGCCTCACGACCACGACCGGCGCGGTCAACGTGCTGGCCGATTCCAGCGCCGATGCCGACGCCAAGGCCAAGGCCTTCTCCTTCGGCCTGGGCGGCGCCGTCGGCTTCATGGGCGCGACCAGCCAGGTCAGCCCGGCCGTCACGGCCGAGGTGCGCGGCACGACGTCGGTGACGGGCAACGGCGTCAACGTGCGCGCCCGCCACAACCTGGGCAGCGAAGACAGCACGGCCATCGCCGACGCCGCTGCCGCGGGCGGCCTGGCCATCACCGGCGCCACCGCCGACGCCACCGCCGCCGCCGACACGCGCGCGCTGGTCGGCAACGCGGCCAGCTTCAACGCGAGCGGCAATGCCGTCAACGTGACGGCCGACGCGAAGAACATCGTCACCGGCACGGGCGACGCCTTCAGCGGCGCCCTCGGCGTGTCCGCCGGCGCCGTTACCGCCAAGGCCCGCTCGGGCGGCATCACCGAAGCCACCAGTGGCGCCGACGTCGCCTCCGCCAGCTCGCTGAACGTGAAGTCCACGGCGACGCAGATCGGCAACGCCACCGCCGAAGGCACCGCCGGCGGCCTGCTGGCCGCGGGCACTGCCGCGGGCGCGACGACCACCGTCAACCCCGACGTGCGCGCCGGCCTGGGCGACGGCGCCGTCATCGACGTGGCGGGTGCCATCAACGTCGGCGGTACGGCCAACACCGATGCCGACGGCACGGCCACGGGCGTGGCCGTCTCGGTCGGCGGTTCGCTGGGCCTGTCCAAGTCCGACGTGACGCTCGCGCCGACGATGTCGCTGCGCGTGGGCAACGACGTCAGCGCGACGACCCATTCCGCCAACACCGGCGACATCAACTTCTCGCTGAGCCACAACGGCGGCGGCACCGGCAATGGCGGCGCCACGGCCACGGCCTATGCCGGCGCGGTCGGCGGCATCGCCGGCCTGGGCGGCGCCGATGCCAGCGCCGCGTTGAACTACAACATCAACGCGACGACCGGCAGCGGCGTCACGCTGAACTCGGCGCGCGGCGTGGCCTTCACGACGACGACCGGCGCCCATGTCGAATCCGACGGCGACGCGCGCGGTTTCGGCCTGGTGGGCGGCGCCGGCGGCGCGCTGGCCAATACCAGCGTCACCGGCACGGTCGCCCAGGTGCTGGGTGCCGTCAGCGGCACGCAGGCGCTGGACTTCAAGGTCGAGACGCTGGCCAGCCATCTGGTCGACGCCACGTCGCAGGCCTCGGCGCTGGGCCTGCTCGCCTCCGGCCAGTTCAACTCGGCGACGGCCAACTTCAGCCCGACGATCACCGCCAACCTGGGCGGTGGCGGCACCCTCAACGTCGGCCGCGACCTGATCGTCAATGCCCTGTCCAGCGCCGACACGACGGCCACCGCCCAGGGCCGGGCGGTCAGCGCCGGCATCGGCTTCGGCAGCTCGGTCGCCAACGCGACGATGAGCCCGAGCGTCAATGCGCTGACCGGCAGCGAAACGGTCAACGCCGGCCGCAACATCAGCCTCCGCGCCAGCCACAACCATGACGGCGCGGGCAGCAACGGCCAGGACACCGTGGCGCTGGCGCGCAGTTCCTCGGGCTCGTTGCTGCTCAGCGGCGCCGGGGCATCCGCCACGGCCAACGCCAATGCCGCAACGACCGCCCGCAGCGGCGCCGGCAGCGTGCTGACGGCCGGCGGCTCGCTGAGCATCCATGCCGACGCAGCCAACATCGGCCACACCGAGACGTCGGGCGCCAGCATCGGCCTGCTGGTCGCTGAGGGCCGCTCCGTGGCCGCGTCCAACGCCAACGGCGCGACGACCGCCGAAATCGGCGGCGGCTCCGGCGGCAGCACCGGCGTGGACGTGCGCGCGCTCGGCCACAACGATGCGGACGCGCAGGCCAACGCCTCGGGCGGCGGCCTGGGCGCGGGCGTGAACAGCGGCGACGCGAGCGCCAGGTCCAACGGCGCCGTGACGGCCGGCGCGGGCAACGCCAGCTCGGCCAGCGTCGTGACGAGTTCGGGCCTTATCAACATCGTGGCGCTGTCAGAAGCCGACGCCGACGCCGATGCGCGCGGCCTGTCGGTCGGGCTGCTCGGCGCCGTGGGCGTGATGGTCGCCAACGCCGAGATCGCGCCCAACGTGAGCAACCTCGTGCAGGGCACGACGACGCTTCAGGGGCAGGGCGTCAATTTGCTGGCGCAGCACAACCAGGCCGGCCAGACGGCTCGCGCCAAGGCGGACAGCGCCGGCATCGGCGGCATCGTGACCGTCGCGGGGTCCACGTCCACCGCCAAGGCCGGTGCCAACACCAGCGTCAACACGCAGGTCCATGCGGCGCTGAACGGCAACGGTGGCGTCGTCACCGTGCAGGCGCTGGCCAACAACTTCGCCGATGCCGACGGCTCGGCGCTGGCCGGCGGCGCACTGGCCCGTGGCTCGATGAAAGCCACCGCCAACTCCGCGGGCACGACGGCGGCCACCAGCGCCGCCAAGGTCAACGGGGCCGGCCTCGTCATCGACGCGACGGCCAACCAGACCGCGACGGCCGCGAGCACGGCCGCGGCCGGCGGTGTGTTCGGCGCCAGCGCCGGCGCGACGTCCACCAGCGCCGTCACGCCTACCGTCACTGCCGGCATCGGCGCCGGTGCGGTCATCGACGTCAACGGTGCCGTCAACGTGAGCGCCAACGCGACGACCCAGGGCACCGGCACGGCCGGCGGCGTGCAGTTCGCCGGCATCGCCGCCGTGGGCGGCACGCAAGCGGACGTCGACGTCAATCCGACGATGGCGACCAGCATCGGCAACAACGCCCGCATCACGACGCAAGGCGCCAAGGGCAATGTCGTCATGGCGGTGCGCCTGAATGGCGGCAACGCCGGTGCCGGCGCGGCGACGGCCCGCTCGTCGGCCAGCTCCGGCTCGACGATCTCGTCGTCAGGCAGCAATGCGACGGCGGACGTCGTGTCCAACCTGACCAACAACACCGGGTCGGGCGTGGTGTTCGACACGTCCGGCGGCGTGCGCTTCGACACATTGGCCGGCCTGACGGCCGATGCCCGGGCCGACAGCCTCAACCTCGCCCTCGGTCTGGCCGGTGGCGTCGCCAAGTCCAGCGCCAGCATCGGCGGCACCACCAATGCGGTCACCGGCGCCATCTCCGGCACCGTGGGCGGCGACCTCGTCCTCAACAGTGCGGCCGATTACCGCGCCATCTCCGACACGCAGGCGGGCAAGGGCGGCCTGCTCGGCTCGTTCGGCAACAACACAGCGAGCGCGGTCGTCACGCCGACGCTGAATGTCGGCATCGGTTCGGGCGGCAGCATCAGCGCCGGGCATGACGTCATCATCAACAACGTCTCCACCGGCGACGCGGACGCCAAATCCAAGGGCATCACGATCGCCGGCGCCGCTGCGTTCAGCGGCTCCAGCGCGACGGCCCGCGTGCGCCCGGACATGGACACGCTGGTCGGCGCGGCCGACGTCAGCGCCGGCCACAGCTTCAGCGTGCTGGCCAGCCACAACCACAACGGCGCCGGCGCTTCCGGCCAGGACGCCACGGCCGACGCGAACGCCTCCGGCGGCTCCTTCCTCTTCGCCGGCATGGGGGCCGACAGCCTCGCCCAGGCCTCGGCGGACATGACGACCAGCCTCGGCGGCAACGGTGCGGACCTGGCCGCCGGCAGTGGCGACTTCAGCGTGCGGACGCTGTCCGGCAACATGGCCGGGGCCACCGGCTACAGCCTGGCGATCGGCGGCCTGCTCGGCAAGGGCAATGCGCAGGCCGATGCCATCGCTGGCGGCACGGTGACCGACACCCGCAACAACCTTTACAGCAACGACAACCAGACGACGACCATCGCCGCCGGCACCGGCATCGTCGCCGGCGGCAACGTCAACATCCAGTCCATCTCGGACCAGGGTGCGACGGCCAACACCACCGCCCCGTCGGGCGGCCTCATCGGCCTGGCGTCCAACGACGCCAGCGCCGTGCTGGCACGCAACCTCGCCACGCAGATGCTGGGCAGCGGCATCACGGCCGGCGGCAACATCGCCATCGGCTCGCGTTCCAGCGGCGGCTCCACGGCCACGGCCGATGCGGATGCCTACGGCCTCGCGGGAGTCGGCAAGGCGTCTGCCAATGCGCAGGTCACGCCGACCATCACGACCAACGCCGGCGGCCTGCTCGACGCCGGCGGGCGCATCACGCTGCAGGCCTCGCACGACGGCACGCAGGGCGCCTCGGCACTTGCCGAAGCCTCGGCCGGTGGCCTCATCGGCATCGACGGCGCCGACGCACGCGCCGGCTCGGCAGCGACGGTCTCTGCGGCCATCCTGGATGGCGCGTCGGTCAATGCCGACGGCGGCACCGAAGTGCTGTCCGGCATCGCCGACAAGGCCAACGCCAGCGGCGACGGCCAGGCCTTCGGTGCGCTCGCCTTCGGCGCCACCGATGCGCGCGCGGATGCCAGCTCGACCAGCAGGGCCAGCATCGGCAATGCGCAGATCACCGGCGCCAGCCTGACGGTGGAAGCCACCGGTGGCGGCCGCGGCAATGCGGTGGCGCAGGCCACCAGCGCCGGCCTGTTCACGGGCAACGGCGCCGCCCCGGTCGTCAAGGTCACGCCGACCATCACGGCCGAACTGGCCGGCGGCGCCCGCGTCGATGTGGGCGGCAATGTGGCCGTCAAGGCCAGCGGCAATGCCGAGGGCGACGGCAACGCGGTCGGACGCGCCGGCGGCGCGGGTGCGGTCAGCATCTCGTCGACCGACATCAACGTGACGCCGACCGTGCGGGCCGAGCTGGGCAGCGGCGCCGAGGTCAAGGCCGGGGGCAGCGTGACGGTGCAGGCGCGCCAGGGCCAGTCCGTCAGCATCGGCGACGCCAGCTTCGGCGCCGGCGGCGTCAATGTTGGCACCAACGTCATCACGCTGAACGGCGAGCACGGCCTCGTCACCGGCGACACCATCACCTACAACCGCGGCGACGAAGGCAACGCCGCCGTCGGCGGACTGGTGGAGGGTCGCAACTACCAGGTGATCGTGCAGAGCCCGACGGCGGTCAAGCTCGGCTCGGTGTTCAACGCCTCGGTCGTCGACCCGGCCAAGGACCAGATCACCTTCGACGTCGAGCACGGCTTCACCGACGGCCAGCGCGTCATCTACCACTCGGCCGGCAATGCCGCCATCAGCGGCCTCAACGACGGCCAGGCCTACTTCGTGCGCGTCATCGATGCGCAGACGATCAAGCTGGCGGCCACCCCTGCCGCGGCCACCGTTGCGCCCAAGGCCTTCTACAGCGCCGGCGTCGATGCCGCCACCGAGCGCATCACGCTCAACGGCCACGGCTTCAGCGACGGCCAGCAGGTGACCTACCGCACCGGCGGCGACGAGCTGTTCGAGGGCTCCGCCGTCGACGCGGCAAGCGACGTCATCACCGTCAACGCCCACGGCTTCAACACCGGCGACGCGGTCAAGTACGGCATCCGCGACCTCGTCATCGAGAACCCCAACCAGCCGGCCACGGCCATGAACGGCCTGGTGGTGGACACGACCTACTACGTCATCCGCGTCGACGCCAACCACATCAAGCTGGCGCTGAACCCGACGAACGCGAGCAACGGCACGGCCATCGACATCGCCAACACCGCCGCCTCGGCCGCCAGCGGCCACACCCTGAGCCGAATCGGCGCGGCGCCGCTGTCGGGCCTGGCCAGCGGCAACACCTACTACGTCAAGTTCATCGACGCCAACACCTTCCAGCTGGCAGCCACGCCGGGCGGCGCGGCCATCGACATCGGCGCAGGCGGCGGCAAGCACACCATCGGCACCGAGGGCATCGAGCTGTCCGGCGCATCGTCCACCGGCCTGCATCAGCTGGAGCTGGACATCACCGGCAGCGGCAGTGGCAACGGCCACCAGCTGCTCGGCGCCGGCGGCGCGCGCACGCTCATCGCCAACGCCATCGACAACGGCGTCTCCAGCGGCGCCACCTCCGGCTCGGTCGGCGCGCTGATCTTCGGCAGCAAGGGCTCGGAGTCGCAGGTGGATATCGTCACCAGCGTCAAGGCGCTGGTGGGCGACAACACCAAGGTCACGGCCGGTGGCGACATCACGCTCGACGCCTTCTCCGCCGCCAATGGCGCGGGCACGGGCGGCAGCAAGGGCGGCGCCTTCATCGCCGTGGGTTACACCGAAGTGCGCGTCAACGCCACGCAGACCGTGCAGGCCCAGGCTGGCACGGGCGCGCAGCTCGCCTCCGGCGGCTCGGTGCTGATGCAGTCCAAGAGCACGCAGAACGGCGCGGTCGACGGCAACTCCAAGGGCGGCGGCTTCATCAACTCGTCCGAGGTGTCGGGCGGCGTGCAGCTCAACCACAACACGACGGCAGGGGTCGGCGCCAACGCCAGCGTGACGGCAGCGCACAACGTGACCGTGGCCTCCGAGTCCGCCTTCGACGGCAAGGTCTACGGCAAGGCCTCCAGCGGCGGCTTCGGCGCCGCATCCACGACCGACATGTACTGGAACGTCGGCTCCGCCGCCGCCCACCAGCAGACGGCGGTGGACGTCGGCAGCAATGCCGTGCTGCTGGCCGGCGACGACGTGAACCTCACCGCGACGATGTCGCACATGACGAGCAACGTCACGGCCGACTCCTACTCGGCCGCGGCGGGCGCGGACCCCGACGCCGACGCCTACAGCCGCTTCTACTCCGACGCCGTCGTCAACGTGCGCTCCGGCGCCCATGTGACGGCGCTGGAGAACATCCGCCTGCAGACGCTGCACACCGGCATGGGCAGCACCGTCTACGCCGAAGGCGAGGCGGACGCGGCCGTCGGCAGCACCGACGTGTATGCCTATGCCGAATTCGGCACGGCATCCCTGGTCAACGCAGAAGCCGGCGCGCTGCTCGACACCCACGCGCTGGACGTGCGCGCGGAGCTCGGCAGCTACGGCTGGGGCGTGCGCGCCAAGGAAGATGGGGCCTGGGGCTACGACGACGGCGATGCCCATGCCGGCGCGCCGCACGGCTTCAACCAGAACATCAGCTTCAACGCCGACGCGCGCCTCGCCTCCGGCCCGAACCCGGTGCTGATGGTCGATGGCGCCGGCAATGTCGTCACGGCACAGAACGTGTCGGTCACCAACACGGCCACCACCGTCATCGTCAACGACATCGTCAACGACGACATCGGCACGGCCAATTTCCGCGCCAACGGCGTTTTCGATCCGGCGCATGGCGACGTGCAGCCCGGCAAGGTGGAAGGCACGCAGTCGACCTTCACCTTCGTCCACACCTTCAACCGCATCACGCTGACCAACCAGTCGGCGAAAGACCTGCGCATCAACAACATCGCGCCGGTCAACACGACGGCCGTGCCGCGGGTGACGCTCGATGTCGACAACGTCTCCGGCCCGGCGACCGACGCGACGCCGTTCCAGTTCAACATCCGCCACAGCTACGGCGCGACCGAACTGCTGATCCGCAACACCAGCAGCAACCCCGGCGCCGACGTCCAGCTCAATGGCGTCATCGACAACCCGCTCGGTTCGACGCTGATCGCCGCCGTCGGCGGCAGCATCGTGCCCTTCAGCGCCGGCGCCCTGGTGCGCAGCAACATCGCCACGCTCAGCGCGGGCAGCACCATCGGCACGGCTGCCCAGCGGCTGGAGCTGGAACTGGTGCAGAGCGAAGGCCGGCTGGCGGCGCTGACGAGCACGTCCGGCGGCAGCACCTTCCTCGGCATCCGCGGCCTGCAACGCGACCCGACCGCCAGCAGCTTCACGCTGGCCCTGGGCAACCTGGCCGCCGGTGGCGAACTGAACCTGCTGCTGCGCGAAGCGAAGCGCCAGGTCACCGTCAACGGCGTGCCGCCGACCTACCAGGTGCAGGTGCACATCAACGCATCCAGCAGCGGGGCCGACCTCGGCACCACGACCTGGACGCGTCATTTCCGCCCCGACCAGGCTGGCGGCGCCATCGTCGACTTCCCCGTCGGCTTCTTCGGCACCGGCAACGAGGCCATCGCCTCGACCACCACCCTCGGCAAGCTCGATGCCGGCACGGACCTGAGCGTCATCGCGCAGACGCCGGCCCAGCGCATGGACCTGTTCCAGCGCGCCAACTGGCTGGCCAACGGCAACGTCACCGTGCGCAGCAACGGCGACATCACGTTGCCCGGCACCGTGCAGGCCGGCACCGGCAATCTGGCGGTGCAGAGCCTGAACAATTCCGTCTTCGCCGACCATTTGATCGCCGGCGGCAACGCCACGGTGACGGCCGCGCTGGACATCTCCAACGTGCTGGCCAGCTACGCCCACACCTGGCTGGCGCTCTACACCAACAACCTGCTGACGGCCGGCGGCAGCGCCCAGCTGACGGCGGGTCGCGACGTGACGCTGCCACGCATCGTCCAGGCTGGCGGCAACCTCGGCGTGCAGGCCGGCCAGCAGGTGCTGGCCCCGGCCTCGCTGTGGTCGCAGAACGCCGACGTGACCATCGTCAGCACCAGCGGCTCGGTGCAGATCGACCACGTCGTGGCTGGCAGCGACGTGTTCATCACGGCCACGCAAGGCACCATCTCCAACGTGACCGGCGGCCAGACGGGCAACCGCCTCAGCCTCTACCCGGACAACCTCGTCACCGCGGGCGACAGCATCACCATGCTGGCCGGCGGCAACATCACGCTGCCGCGCCTCGTGCTGGCCCAGGCCGGCGCCATCGGCATCACGTCCACCGGCGGCAGCGTGCTGCTGGAGCGCGTCGAGGCGGCCAACAACAACGTCACCATCTCGGCGTCCAAGGGCGGCATCCAGGAGATCGGCAGCGACGACGCTGCGGACGTGCTGGGCATCTCGCTCAAGCTGACCGCGGGCAACGCCGGCATCGGCTCGGCTGCCAACGCGCTGGAGATCGACTCCTCGCGCCCCAGCCACGGCAACGTCTGGGCGCTCGCCGACGGCTCCATCTACATGACCGAAGTCGCTGGGGACCTCAACCTCGACCGCGTGCGCTCCAGCAGCGCCGACGTCGAGTTGACGGTGCTCGGCGGCGACCTGGTCGACGACCTGTCCGACCTGCTCGCCGACATCGAAGGCAACACGCTGACGCTGGCCGTCAGCGGCAGCATCGGCAGCTTCTACAACGACGTGGAGATCGACAGCCGCTTCAGCGCGGCGGGCGGCTTCGTCAACGCGACCGGCAACAGCGGCGTGCAGCTCACCGAGGTCGTGCAGGCCTTCTACGTGGGTGCCATCCTCAGCAGCGCCGGACATGTGCGCCTGACCTCGCGGGACAGCGCGGCCACCGGCGAGAACATCGTCATCGGCGAGGGCCGCAGCGTCATCGCGGCCAGGAGCGTCACGCTCAGCGCCGGCGACAACCTGACCATCACCGGCACAGTCACGGCAGGCGACCGCCTGTTCTTCAGCGTCGACCATCAGAGCGCCGATGCAGAAGGCGGCACGGCGCTGATCGGCGGCACCGTGACGGGCGACCGCCCCGAGCTGTACGGCGAAGACCAGGCCGACACGCTGGACGTATCCGCCCAATCGCAGGGCTGGACGATCTACGGCCGTGGCGGTGACGACACGATCACCGGCGGCAGCGGCGCGGACGACCTCTACGGCGGCGATGGCGTCGACACCCTCACCGGCAACGCCGGCGACGACCTCCTCGTTGCCGGTGCGGGTGCCGGCGGCACGCTGAGCGGCGGCGCAGGCGCTGACCGCATCTTCGGCGAGCAGGGCGATGACGAGCTGCACGGCGATGGCGGCGACGACTTCATCGATGGCGGCTTCGGCAGCGACCGCCTCTTTGGCGGGGCTGGCAACGA
>SEEY01000087.1 GCA_004211235.1 Rubrivivax sp. | reverse complement strand
GTCCTGGCCAGCGCTGTCATCTGCGCCGTGGGCGGCGCCACGGCATGGCTCTGGCTCTGAACCGGCGCGGCCCGGCGGCCTGGAGGGTCGAGTTACCCACCGGGAGTTGACGCAGCGCAAACACGAAGACTGCAAATGGCCCGACGCTGGCGGGATGGACCACCCCACCCTGCGAATCATCCGCGACGAGCACCAGGCGCTGGCGGCCATGCTCAAGTCCATCCTCCTGCTGCTGGAGCAGCACCGAAGCGAGCGCACCTTGCCCGACTTCTTCGTGCTGCGCGCCATGCTGTTCTACGTCGATGAATTTCCGGAGAAGCGGCATCACCGCAAGGAGAGCGAACTGCTCTTTCCGAAGCTGCGCGCCCGCTCCCCGGAGCAGCGCGAACTGCTCGACCGGCTGGACGAGGAGCACGCCAGCGGCGAGCGCCGGATCCGCCATCTCGAACATGTGCTGCTGGGCTTCGAGATGATGGGCGAAGCGCGGCGGGAGGACTTCGAGCGGGCCGCCCGCGACTACGTGCACTTCTACCTTGCGCACATGGCGCTGGAGGAGCGCCTGATCCTGCCCTTGGCCGAGCGCCGACTGACCGCGCAGGACTGGGCCGATCTCGACGAGGCCTTCCTGACCAACTGCGACGCCCTCACCGGCAGCACGCCGGAGCCGGCCTACGCAGCGCTGTTTTCCCGCATCGTCAACCGGGTGCCCGCGCCCCTGGGGCTGGGGGATGCTTCCGCCCGCCTGCGCCCCTGAGGCCGTCACAGGGCCACGGCGTTGGTGTTGGCGTTGGTGAACGCCAGGTCCAGGTCCAGGTCCAGGGCCTGGCGCGCCTGCTGCGGATCGACGCCCCCGGACCCGGGCATCAACGGGCTGTCGACGGGTGGTTCACCCGGCGCTCGCAGGGGCAGGTGGATGTGGAATATCGAACCGCCGCCGACGCGGTTCTCGGCGTCGATGCGCCCCGCGTGAATGGCCATGATCTTGCGGCAGATGGCCAGCCCGAGGCCGGTGCCGCCCGAGCCGTCCTTGGTGCCGCTGGACTGCACGAAGGCGTCGAAGATCCGCTCGACCTCAGCCGCCGGAATGCCGGGGCCGCGGTCGGCAACGCTGATGTGCGCCTCGCCCTGCCCGGTCAGCCCGGCCGTCACCTCGATCTGCCCGCCCTCGGGCGAAAACTTGATGGCATTGGCGGTGACGTTGCGGATGACCTGCTGGAAGCGCAGCGGGTCCACTCGCGCGCTGATGGGTTCGGCCGGCATCTTCAGGATCAGCTGCTGGCGCTTCTTCGCCAGCAGGGGCTCGAGCTCACGCTGCACCGCCTGCACCAGCTTGCGCAGGTCGCAGCGCTCGAGGTCGAAGGTGCCCACTGCACTTTCGATCTTGGAGACATCCAGCAGGTCGTTGACGAGTGCCAGCATGCGCTGCCCCGAAGCGTGGATGTCGGCAAACATGCTGACTGCCCGCTCGGCGTCGGCGCAGCCGCGCACCATGGCGAGTTCCGAAAAGCCGAGGATGGCCTGCAGCGGCGTGCGCAGCTCGTGGCTGATGTTGGCGACGAATTCGGACTTGGAGCGCGAGGCCTCTTCCGCCACGTCGCGCGCCTCGCGCGTGGCCCGCTCCGCATCGCGGAACTCGCTGACGTCCATCAGCGTGCACAGCGTGCCGGCCATGCCGCCCTGCACGCCCGGAACGAGCACCTTGGTGATGACGATGTCGCGCAACGATCCATCCCCATACGGGACCTGCGTCTCGTAGCGCAGCCGCCCGCCTTGCGCGTTGAAATCGGCCTGCCGGTGCGCGTCCAGCTGCACGTCGTCGGGCCGCAGTGCGAACGCCACCTCGTGGCCCAGCAGGTCGGCGCGACGCCTGCCGCTGCAGTCTTCCCACGCCTGGTTGACGGTCAGGTAGCGCCCGTCGGCGTCGAACGTGGCGATGGGTTGCGGACTGATCTCCAGCAGCAGCCCGGTGAAGGCCAGCTGGTGCTGCAGCTTCTGCTCGGCGATGTGGCGCTCGGTCACGTCGATGGCGCTGCCGGCGAAGCCGACGATTTCGCCCCGGTGATGCAGCGGCACGACGCTGACGGCGAAGCGATACAGGCGGCCGTTCGCCGTGTGCGCTGACACCTCCACTGCGCGAACGCCGGCCGTGTCGTCGTGCCGGAACAGTGCCGCCATCCGCGCGCGGTCGGAGGTCACCACCATCGAGGCCATGTCGCGGCCGAGGATGCCCGCCTCGCCCCGCCGGCTCATCGCGCCCTGGGGCGCGATGACGAAGGTGATGACGCCGTTGACATCGGTACGGAAGATCAGCTCCTGCACGCTCTTGAGCACGACGCTCAGCTCCCGCTCGCGCAGCGCCACCTGCTCATGCGCCTGCTCGGCCTCCTGGCGCGAATGCTCGCGCGCGCGCATCGCGCGCAGCAGCACCTGCGCCGCGCAGCCGATCAGCAGCAGCGCCAGCGCGCCCAGGCCGGCGAGCCAGGGCAGCATGCCGCGCCAGCGCAGCAGCGCGGCGGATTCACTCTGCTCGATCAGCACGACCAGCGGTTGCGAGCGCGAGACGCGGAAGGCCACCACCTGGCGGCCGGGCAGCACGCCCTGGCCGATGTAGCCGCCCCACTCCTGCGCCGGCAACCAGCTCTTGAACACGGGGTGATTGCGCAAGACCTCGCCGGGCGGCGGCGCCTCCGCGCCGGTGGCCGTGATCAGCCTGCCGTCGTAGCTGCTCAGCAGCGCGATGCCGTCGCCGTCGGACAGCGCGATCTTCTGGTAGTTGGCCAGGGCGCCGGGGTTGACCATTGCCAGCAGCAGCAGGTCCTGCCCGGCCGGCCCGGCCACGCGGCGTACCAGCGGCAGCATGGTCACGCCGGCCCGGGCGGCAGGCGCCGCGACGCGGAGATCCGTCAGGCCGCGACCCTGCACCAGCGGCAGCAACAGTTCACGGCCCGTGGAAGGCAACGCACCGAGCCGCGACAGGTCCAGCGCCACGCCCGGTTCATCGGGGTTGGAGCTGGCGAGCACGCGCCCGCCCGTGTCCAGCACTGCCACGCTGCGCAGGAACGGCAGGCCGGACAGCGACGGACCCAGCAGCGCCTGGAGACGGCCCGGGTCGGCCAGCGGCTGCTGCGCGATGCCCTCGGCCAGCGTGCGCAGCGTCAGCGACGCCGACTCGACGGTGCGCGTGACATGGTCTTCGAGCACGCGCGCCATCAGCTCGCTGCGATCACCGGCCGCTTCCAGTGCCGCCCGGCGCTGATACACGGCCAGCAGCAGCAACGCAACCACGACGCTCAGCACCAGCAGGGCGGACAGCGCCTGCACCAGCACGATGGCCCGTCCGCGCGCGTCGCCGCCCGCCGGGCGCGTGGATGAGGCGGAGATCGGCGCAGCCAAGGCAGGCATGGTTCAGTTCACGACGATGTCGGACAGGCCGTGCCGCCGCGCCGCTGCCTTGAGCCGCCCGTCGCGCTTGATGCGGGCGACGAATTCGTCGAGCACGCCGACCCACTGCGGGTCGCCCTGCCGGGTCGCGTAGGCATAGGGCAGCACGAAGAAGGGTTGGGTCGGCGACACCAGCCGCGCCCAGTCGGCGTTGTCGAGCAGGCGCCGGCTGTAGGGATAGTCGGTCATGAAGACATCGACCCGGCCCGACTCGAGCTCCTGCTCCCGCGTGGCGGGCGGCTGCACGACCACCATCCTGGCCTGCTTCAGGTGCTCGCGCATGACGGGCTCCATGAAGGTGCCGGCCTGTACCGCCACCAGCACGCCGGCCTTGTCGATGTCGCTCCATTGGCGGACGAGCTGGTTGGCCACCGTGGTCACCCCGTAGATGTCGCTCTGCAGATAGGGCTGCGTGAAGCTCAGCTGCTCCTTGCGCTGCGGCAGCACGCCCACGGCGAACATCGCCACGTCGCAACGCTCCGTCTTCAGGTCATTGATCAGCTTGGGGAAGGACGTCTCGACATAGTCGAGCCTGACCTTCAGATCCTTTGCCAGCTCGGCGGACAGATCGATGTCCAGCCCGGTCAACTGCTGGTTGCGGGGATTGCGGTAGGTGATGCCGTAGTAGTCGGGCCAGATGCACACTCGCACGCTGGCGCGGGCCTGGATGCGCGCCAGCGTGGGGCTGGGCGCGTCCTGCGCCGTGGCCGGTGTCCAGGCCATCGCGGCCGCAGCGGCCACGGTGGCCGCCCGGCAGACGGCAGCGCGCCAGGCGGTGAGGTGTCGGGTCTTCATGCTCACGCCGCGCCGATCAGCATCTCGAAGGTGGGCGGCTCGGCGTTGATCCGGTCACGCAGCGCGATCATCTGCGGCGCATGGGCGATGAAGCAGTCGACGACATGCGGATCGAAAGCCGCGCCGCGCTGCTCGCGCAACATCTCGAGGGCCTTGCCGTCGGCGAATGCGGGCCGATAGCAGCGATCCATCGTCAACGCATCGAAGAAGTCCACGACCGCGACGATGCGCCCGGACAGCGGAATGCCTTCCCCGCGCAGGGCGTGTGGATAGCCGCTGCCGTCCCAGCGTTCGTGATGCGTCAGCGCCACCTCGGCGGCCAGCTGGAAAAGCGCAATGCGCGACCGGCCGAGGATTTCCGCGCCGATCTGCGGATGCGTGTTCATGACGCTGCGCTCATCGGGGGTGAAAGCGCCGCGCTTCTTCAACACGAGATCCGGCACGCCGATCTTGCCGATGTCGTGCATGGGCGCCGCCCGCAGCAGCGTGTGCGCGTAGGCCGCCGGCTCACCGAGCGCCAGGGCCAGCGCCTCGGCCAGGAAGCCGATGCGCATGATGTGCACGCCGGTGTCGTCATCGCGGAAATCAGCGGCGAGCGACAGGCGCAGCAAGGCCTCATGGTGGGCGCGCGTGACCTCGCGCAGCGCCTCGTTGCGCTCGTGGTACATCTGGCCGAGGTCCGCCACGATGCGCTCCATCTGCGCCGTCGCGGCATCGTCGAAGACCTTGTCGGGCGCTGCCGATATCTCGGTGATCACTTCAGCGCCCCTCGGTGGAAGCGCACAGTGCCGCGATGCAGTCGATCAGCTGCAGGGGGCTGAACGGCTTGACGAGGTAGCCCTCGGCACCGGCCAGCAGCCCGGCTTCGCGATCCCTCGCCTGCCCACGCGCGCTCAGCAGCATCACATGCGCGTGGCGAAGCACCGGGTCGGCCTTGAGGCGGCGACAGCACTCCAGGCCGTCGAAGGCGCCGGGCATCATCACGTCCAGCAGCACGAGGTCGGGCCGGCATGCCGCGGCGACCTGCAAGGCGCCTTCGCCGTCCACGGCCTCGTGGATCTCGTAGCCGTCGAACTCCAACGTCATCCGGATCAGTTTGCGGATGTCGCTGTGGTCGTCGACGATCAGGATTTTGGTCATTTCGGTGGCTCGGTGCTGCGTTGTCGCCATTATTATCGTTTTAATCATTTGCGGCGCGACTGAGGGCGCCTGGCCCCCTAGAAAGCGGCAAAAGTGCGCGCCCCGGTTGCCTAGCGCAGATGGGCGACCCCGGGACTGGCCGCCGAGGCCGCCCGCAACGGCCGCCGCCTCTACAACAGGCTGGCCAGCAGCGCGGCCTGCGTCAGCCAGCGGCGGCGGTCGTGCAGGGGCGCGGCGCCGCCCCAGTCCGTGGTGAGCTCGAAGATCGGATGCTCCCGGGTGGCCAGGCCGGCATAGACCGGAATGTTGCCGGCGGTGGCCAGGTGGCAGGCCGTCTCGTGGCTCGGCCCCTGGTACTCGACGGCGTCGTAGAGGCGTCCGAGCAACCGGCCGATGCCGGCAAGCTGGCGCGAATCGACGTCCCGCGGCTCGGCCGGCGCTGCAATCAACGCGACATGTGCACCGAGCTCCTGGGCCGCGCGCTGGAAGAGCAAGGCGTCGGGGCCTTCCGGTTGCACGCTCATCAGGCCGAGCTGCCTGCCCAACAACGGTGGCGGCTGCCTCCCGGCCGGGCGCGACAGCGCGCGAGCCCTGCCCAGCACCGCCTGAAGCTGTGACGGTGACGGACGCTTGGCCGATGCCGGATGGCACAACCAGGAGGCGGAAGACATGACCAGGGGCCTCGGACGAAGACGCAACGTTGCGATGACCGCAGCGTAGTCAGCGCGACGCCCGCCCGTTTGACGGCGATCAAGTTCCGCGACGGACGTCACGATCCGGGGCTCGGGCATGACGAGGGTTACAGACCATTGGCCATGCGTTTGCACTGCGTCACCGAACGACTTGCCGCATTGCCACGGCATTTGCAGGGGCTGCCTAGCATGGACCGATCCGATAACTCAGGAGACGGCCATGTTCAGCAGCGGCACTTGCTTGCCCACCACCGCGCCGAGCCCCGTGCTCCCCGCACAGCAACCGCTGCAGGCGGCGGACGGTGCCGCCAACCGTCGCGCCAGCCAGCGCATCGCCGAGACCCTGCAGCTCGTGGCCGCCACGCTGTCGCCCCAACGTCGCATCGTGCGTGCCGGCGACTCGATCTACCGCAGCGGCGACGAGTTCAGCCATCTCCACCTGCTCAATGCCGGCATCTTCAAGCTGACCAGCCAGTCGGCGGACGGCCGCGAGCAGGTCGTCGGCCTGAAGTTCCGCGGCGACTGGCTGGGCTTCGCCGGCATCGCCGAGGGCCACCATGCCTGCGACGCGGTCGCCATGGACACCGGCGAGGCCTGGGCCATCCGCTACGACGCATTGCTGGGCGCCTGTGCGCGCTACCCCGCGTTGATGGGCATGGTTCACGAGGCGATGAGCGGCGAGATCGTCAACGACCGCAACTCGATGATGTCGTTCTGCACCCTGCCCGCCGATGCGCGCGTCGCGAACTTCCTGCGCTACTGGGCCGACAACCTGGCCCGCCGCGGCCTGCGTGCCGACCAGATCACGCTGTGCATGACGCGTGCCGAGATCGGCAACTACCTGGGCATGACGCTGGAGACGGTCAGCCGCGCCCTGACCCGGCTGGCAAGGGAAGACCTGATCTGCTTCCCCGAGCGGGGCCGCCGGGACATCGCCATTCCTGACCTGAGCCGGCTCGAGACCTACATCCAGCAGGGCCTCGCGCCCGCGGGCCAGACGCTGCAGTAGCCGCGACCGGACGAGTCGGGCGCAGCAGACGAAAACAGAAAAGCCAGGGAGGCTTGAATGACTGAGCAGAACCATTCGCGAACGTCGAAGACCGGCGTCGAGCCCATACCGCCGCGCGACGCGACAGGCGGCCTCATCAGCCGGCCGGCCTGGGTGGCGCTGGCCTATCTCACGCTGGGCGTGGCCTGGATGGTCTACTCCGACGGCCTGCTGCTGGCCATGGCACCCGACGTGGCCAGCCTGGCCGGCATTGGCCGCGGCAAGGGCGTCGCCTTCGTGCTGCTGACCGGATGGCTGCTGTACGGGCTGCTGCTGCGCCGGGACCGTCGCTCCACCGAACTGCACGACGCCGAACAGACGCAAAGGCAGCGCGCCTGGCGCCTGCTGGAAGCCATCGCCGACAGTTCGCCGGATGCCATCTACGCCAAGGACGCCGAGGGGCGCTACCTGTTCGCCAACCGCGAGGTCGGCCGGCTGCTTGGCACGCCGGTACACGAGCTGCTCGGCAGGACCTCGGCCCACCTGGTCTCGGCCGACGAGGAGGCGCGACTCAGGCAGGAGGACCGGCAGGCCCTGACCGCGTCGCTGCCGCTCAGCCTGGAGACGACGCTGCACACCACCGACGGTGAGCGCATCTACGCCAGCACCAAGGGCGCGTTGCGCGACCAGGACGGGCAGATGCTCGGCGTCTTCGGCGTCAGCCGCGACATCACCGCCCACCGCCTCGAGGAAACGCGCTGGCGCCAATGGGCCATGGCCTTCGAGAACATCCGCGACGGCGTGATGATCATCGACGCCCACTGCCGCATCCAGACGGTCAATGCCGCCTTCTCCACCATCACCGGCTACAGCGCTGAAGACGCCGTCGGCGCCTCCGCGCGGCTGCTGCAGTCCGGCCGTCACACGGCGGAGTTCTATCAGGGCATGTGGGACACGCTGGCGATCGAGGGCCGCTGGCAGGGCGAAATCTGGAACCGCCGCAAGAACGGCGAGGTCTATCCGGAATGGCTGACGCTCAATGTCGTGCGCGACGGGCTGGGCGAGGTCACGCACTACGTCGGCGTCTTCACGGACGTCACGCGCAACAAGACCATCGAAGCCCAGCTGGAACGCCTGGCCCACTACGACCCGCTCACCGAGCTGCCCAACCGGGCCCTGCTCGGCGAACGGCTGCAACAGACGCTGCTGCGCACCAGCCACCGCCGGATGACGACAGCCATCATGGTGATCGACCTGGATGGCTTCAAGACGGTGAACGACAGCCTGGGGCACCCGGCCGGCGACGAGCTGCTCGTCTGCGTGGCCGCACGGCTGCAGTCGCGCCTGTGCAAGGAGGCCTTGCTGGGCCGCCTCGGCGGGGATGAATTCCTGGTGGTGATGGAAGGCTGCGACGCACCGGCCTGCGTGGCCACCGTCGCCCGCGAACTGCTCGACTCGCTGGCCGCGCCGGTGCCGTTGACCTGCGGGCAGGACGTCTACGTGACGGCCAGCATCGGCATCAGCTTTCACCCGGCGGACGACAGCCGCGGCGTCGTCGAACTGCTGCGCGATGCCGACGCCGCGATGTACCGCGCCAAGGAGCAGGGCCGCAACCGGTTCTGCTTCTACACGAGCAACATGAACGCCGAGGCGATCGCCAAGCTCGAGGTCGAAGCCGCGTTGAGCCAGGCGCTGGACCGCGGCGAACTGCTGCTGCACTACCAACCCAAGGTCGACGGGCAAAGCGGCCAGGTCATCGGCGCCGAGGCCCTGCTGCGCTGGAACCGCAAGGGCATCGGCCTGGTGCCGCCGGGCCAGTTCATCCCTGTGGCCGAACAAAGCAGCCTGATCCTGGACATCGGCGCCTGGGTCATCGACGAGGCCTGCCGGCAGGTGCGCGTCTGGATGGACGCCGGCCAGCCCCTGGTGCGCGTGGCCGTCAACGTGGCCGCGCGTCAGTTCACTGCGGGCGATCTGGACCAGGTTGTCGCCCTCGCGCTGCAGCGCCATCGCGTGGATGCGCGCTGGCTGGAGATCGAGATCACCGAAGGCATGCTGATCATCGATCCGCAGTCTTCCATCAGCATGCTCAAGCGCATCAAGGCCCTGGGCGTGAAGCTGTCGCTGGACGACTTCGGCACCGGCTATTCGAGCCTGGCCTACCTGCAGCACTTTCCGCTCGATGCGCTGAAGATCGACCAGTCCTTCACCCGCCGCATTGGCGAGGAGCCCGATGGCGCGGCCCTGGTGGATGCGGTCATCGCGCTGGCGCACCGGCTGCATCTGCGCGTCGTGGCCGAGGGCGTCGAGACGCCCGAACAGCGCGACTACCTGCGCCGCAAGGGCTGCGACGAGATGCAGGGCTACCACTTCGCCCGCCCGGCGCCGCCGGCTGCGCTGCAGACGCTGCTGGCCGCCCAGCTGCCGTCGGCGCGCCGCAGTTCACCCAGCACACACGAGACAGCTCAGGCCCTGGCCTGAACGCAACGCCAGACCAGATCGCCGCGCGCACGCGGCCAGGAGCATTCCATGCGCAGCAACCTGCCCGTCAGCCACCAGGAATACCGGCTCCCGAGCGACCGCAACCTGGTCTCCACGACCGACCTGAAGGGCCGCATCCTTCACTGCAACGCGGCCTTCGTCGAGGTCAGCGGCTTCACGCGCGACGAGCTGCTGGGCCAGCCCCACAACCTGATCCGCCACCCCGACATGCCGGCGGAGGCCTTCCGCGACATGTGGACCACCATCGCCAGTGGCCAGCCCTGGTCCGGCATGGTGAAGAACCGCCGCAAGAACGGAGATCACTACTGGGTGCTGGCCAATGTCACGCCGCTGATGGAGAACGGCCAGCCGGTGGCCTACATGTCGGTGCGTTCGCGCGCCGCACGCCCGCAGATCGAGGCCGCCGAGGCCTTGTACGCGCAGATGCGCCAGGAACAGCAGACCGGCGCGCTGCTGCACACGCTGCACCATGGCGAGCTGCAGCGCAGCGACTGGCCGGGGCGCCTGCGCCGGTTGTCGCGCGCCCTGCCCTGGCTCGGCCGGGCGTGCGGCTACCTGGCCGTCGGCGGCGTGGGCTTGGGGCTGGCGCTGGCGGGCATCGACGCCTGGCTCGCCGTGGGCGCCATCACGCTGGCGGCCTGCGTCGCGGCGGCGCTGACCCAGCAGCGCCTGGGCCGGAGCCTGGTGCACGTCGAGCAC
>SEEY01000724.1 GCA_004211235.1 Rubrivivax sp. | reverse complement strand
CAGCGCCTGCAGGCCGCTGGTGTTGGCGCGCAGGGCGGCAGCCAGGGCGGGCAGGCCCACGCCAGCCGCGCACGAGGCGGTGTAGGCCTGAACAACAAGCGGCGTCATGACACGGCATGGCCAGGGGCCATATTTGCGCAGCGGCTGTCCGCCAGCAAGCCCTGGCTCAGCCAGGCCTGCCAGAGCGCGCGCCACGCCGGCCAGTCGTGGCCGCCCGGTGTGGTGCTCACGCGATCACGGGGCAGCAGTTCGGCAAAGCGGTGGTGGGCACCGGCGAAGCGGTCGCCCAGGCCGTAGCCCAGGTGCACCGGCGGCAGCACGGACGCGGGCGAGGCGAAGGTCCGCCAGAGCTCGCGGCCGAGTTCATCGCTGTCCTCGGGATCGTTGGCGCCCAGGCCGGCGGCGCGCCAGGCATGGGGGCCGCCCGCGTCGTCAACCTGCTGCGTCAGGCGCCTGGGCCCAAGATAGGGTGCAAGCGCGAGCACGCCGTCGATCTCCGGGCCGTGGCGCACCGCATAGCCCAGCGCGCCCATGCCGCCCAGGGAAATGCCCACCAGCCAGATCCGGCGGTAGCCCTCGGCGCGTGCCGGTTGCACCACCGCTTCGCGCAGCCGGCGCAGCATGCTGCGGTCGCTGTAGTAGTCGAGGGGGCTGTCGACGATGAGCGCGTCGGCGTTCACCGCGTGCTCAAGCAGGGCCTGGGGGAATCCGGCCTCGACGAACTCCGTCGGTCGGCTGTAGGCCCCGGGGAGCATCACCACCAGGGTGTCGGATCTGCCGGGGCCGGGGTAACGAAGCGAGTCCATGTGCGCAAGAAGGGAGCACGAGCGCCGCCCGGCCTCAGTACAGCCCGCCGTTGACCGAGATCACCTGCCCGGTGATGTAGCCCGCAGCGGGGCTGGCCAGGAAGCCGGCCAGCGCCGCGACTTCTTCGGGCGTGCCGGCGCGCTTGGCGGGCACCATGCGTTCGATCATGGCCTTGTCGAAGGTGCCGTCAGCCATGGGCGACGCAATGATGCCCGGCGCGATGGCGTTCACCGTGACGCCGCGGCTGGCCACTTCCTGGCTCAGCGATTTGGTCGCGCTGTTCAGCGCCCCCTTGGCGGCCGAGTAGTTGACCTGCCCGCGGTTGCCGGACAGCGCGGCCACCGAGGAGATGTTGATCACCCGGCCCCAGCGCGTGCGCAGCATGGGCAGGATCAGCGGCTGGGTGACGCGGAAGAAGCCGTGCAGCGAGACGTCGATGACGCGGTGCCACTGCTCTGCGCGCATGCCCGGGAACACCGCGTCGTCGTGAATGCCGGCGTTGTTGACGACGATCTGCACTGCACCGCCCGCCAGCATCTGCGCCACGGCGGTGGCGGTGGCCTCGTCGTTCGTGAGGTCGAAGACCAGGGTCTCGGCGCTTCCACCCGCGGCTTTCAATTCATCGGCGAGGGCCTGCACGGCAGCGGCGTTGGCATTGGCGTGCAGCAGCAGGTGCGCGCCATCGGCGGCCAGGCGGCGGGCTATTGCCGCGCCCAGGGCGCCGCTGGCGCCGGTGACGAGGGCGCGTTTGCCTTGCAGACAGGGTTGTGGTGCGGTCATCGACGGGCTTGAATAGGACTAAGGCGCGGCCGTGGCGGCCGGCCGGGGCAAGGGGGTGTTCAGGACCACGGTGGCGCGGCCGTCCACCAGCAGGCGGCCGGTGTCGTCCCGCAGCTCGAACTGGTAGAGCGCCTGCGCTTCGGCGCCCGCCAGGCGGGTGACGCTGACCAGGAGCGGGCCTGGCACGTCGTCCAGCCGGGCCACGTGCAGGTTCACGCCCCGCGCTGCCGCCAGGAAGCCGGCCGAGGGCGCACTGCCGGGCGGCGCCGTCAGCGCGCCGTGCAAGGCCATGACCTGAGAGGCGTACTCGATGGCCACGGGGGACAACAGCCCGCCGGGAGAGCGCAGCGGGTGGGCGGTGTCACGGTGGCTGGTGGCACGGCACAGCGCCCGCTCGGGGCTCCACTGCAACAGCGCATCCAGCAGGCACATGTTGCCGCTGTGCGGAATGCGCTTGGCGATGCCGTCACGGTCGAGCGTGGCCGGGTGCGGGGAGGCGAAGGGCTCGTTCATGCGGCGGGCGTCGTGAACACAGGGGCGCTGACAGTGAGCGCCAGACTGAACCCCGGCAGGCCTTCCACCACCAGGGCACTGGCACCACCGCGCGCCAGGGCTTGCAGCAAGGGCAGCGCGCGCGCTGCCCTTGCTGCAAGCCCTGGCGC
>SEEY01000723.1 GCA_004211235.1 Rubrivivax sp. | reverse complement strand
GTGTTGGAGATGAAGACAGAGGACAGTTTGTCGAAGGTCAGCTTGCCGTCCGGCTTGGGGTAGGCGATGGGCTTGCACTCCGCCGCGGGGCGCAGTGACTGGTGGTCGCCCTTGTGGTTGTGCAGCGTCCACGGCGGGCTGGCCACACCCAGCTTGGGCAGCAGCCACTGCTCGATGCCGGTCATCAACTGGCCGGTCGTCTTGCCCTTCTTGAACCACAGCTTGAAGTTGCGCGTCTGCTGCAGCTCCTCGTTCAGCCAGCTCTTCTCGAAGGCCTCGGGGTAGGCCGCCAGTTCGTCCTGCGCGCGGCCGGCGTCGAGCGCCGGGGCCAGCGCCTCGGCGGCCAGCATGCCGCTCTTGATGGCCGCGTGGCTGCCCTTGATGCGCGCCGCGTTCAGGTAGCCTGCATCGCAACCCACCAGGCAGCCGCCCGGGAACACTGTCTTCGGCAGGGCCTGCGGCGTGCCGTTGTTGATGGCCCGCGCGCCGTAGCCGATGCGCTTGCCGCCTTCGATGTGGGCGCGGACGGCCGGGTGGGTCTTCCAGCGCTGCATCTCCTCGAAGGGGTTCAGGTAGGGGTTGTCGTAGTCCAGGCCGATGACGAAGCCGAGCGTGACCTTGTTGTCCGCCAGGTGGTACAGGAAGCCGCCGCCGAAGGTGTCACCCGTCATCGGCCAGCCGGCCGTGTGCACCACCTTGCCGGGCTGGGCCTTGTCCGCCGGAATCTCCCACAGCTCCTTGATGCCGATGGCAAAGGTCTGCTTGTCCCTGCCTTCAGTCAGCTTGAATTTCTCAAGCAGCTGCCTGCCGAGATGGCCGCGTGCGCCTTCGGCGAACACGGTGTACTTGCCCAGCAGTTCCATGCCGAGCTGGAAGTGGTCGGTCGGCTCGCCGTCCTTGCCCAGGCCGAGGTTGCCGGTGGCGACGCCGCGCACGCGGCCCTGCTCGTCGTAGAGCACTTCGGCGGCGGCAAAGCCCGGGAAGATCTCGACGCCCAGGGCCTCGGCCTGGCCGGCCAGCCACTTGACGACGTCGGACAGGCTGATGACGTAGCCGCCGTGGTTGTGGAAGTTGCGCGGCACCAGCCAGTCGGGCGTGCGGCTGCTGCCGGTCTCGGACAGGAACAGCACGTCGTCGCTCGTGACCGCCTGGTTGAGCGGTGCGCCGAGCTCCTTCCAGTTCGGCAGCAACTCGGTGAGGGCGCGCGGGTCCATGACGGCGCCCGACAGGATGTGCGCGCCGGGCTCCGAGCCCTTCTCGAGCACGACGACGTTGGCGTCGGGCTTGATCTGCTTGAGCCGTATGGCCGTGGCCAGCCCGGCCGGGCCGCCGCCGACGATCACGACGTCGTACTCCATGGACTCGCGGGGGCCGAACTGGGCCAGGATTTCTTCGGATGTCATGCCGGGGCTTTCGGGTCTTGAACTGGGCGCGATTCTAAGGAGGCGGACGAGAAAATAGAACGGTCGTGCTTTTCCGGCGCCGCATCCTGGGCCGGTAGGATCGGTCACGCAACAGGAAGAGGCAGTCTCATGAGTTACTCCATCAACCTCGAGGGCCGCGTGGCCCTCGTCACCGGTGCCTCCAGCGGGCTGGGCGCGCAGTTCGCCCGCACGCTCTCGCAGGCCGGCGCCTGCGTGGTGCTGGCGGGCCGGCGCATCGAGCGGCTGAAGGACCTGCGCGCCGAGATCGAGGGCAATGGCGGCGATGCGCATGTCGTTCAGCTCGATGTGACCGACGTGGCCAGCATCAAGAGCGCCGTGGCGCACGCCGAGACCGAGGTGGGCACGCTGGACATCCTGATCAACAACTCGGGTGTCAGCCGCACGCAGCGGCTCACCGACGTCACCGAGAACGACTACGACCACGTGATGGACACCAACACGCGTGGCGCCTTCTTCGTGGCGCAGGAGGTGGGCAAGCGCATGCTGGCGCGGGCGCGCGGCTCGGCGCCGGGCACCTTCATCGGCGGGCGCATCGTCAACATCGCGTCGATGGCCGGCCTGCGCGTGCTGAGCCAGATCGGCGTCTACGCGATGAGCAAGTCGGCCGTCATCCACATGACGCGCGCCATGGCGCTGGAATGGGGCAAGTACGGCATCAACGTGAACGCCATCTGCCCCGGCTACATCGATACCGAGATCAACCATCACCACTGGGGCACCGAGCAGGGCAGGAACCTCGTCGACCTGCTGCCGAGGAAACGCGTGGGCCAGCCCAAGGACCTCGACACGGCGCTGCTGATGCTG
>SEEY01000722.1 GCA_004211235.1 Rubrivivax sp. | reverse complement strand
CGTGCCGGCGGGCACGTTCATCGCGATGGTCGTCGTGGGGCTGGTGGGCGATCCGCCGGTGGGCGGGAAGGTGATGGTGGTGTAGGGCGCCGTCGGATTGCCGAAGGCGTCGGCCGCGATGTCGGCGCCGGTCGCATCGGTGGCGAAGGGTGTGCCGTTGGCGGTGGCGTAGACGTTCCAGGTGTCGCTGCCGTCGGCGGCGGGCGCGGCCTTCTGGAAGTAGAAGGTCACGGCCACGTCCTGGCCCTTGGCGTCGTAGACGGTCAGCGAGGTGGCGTTGTTGTAGGTCGTGCTGTCCTTGAGGTCCATGCCGGTGCCCGTGCCGCCGCCCGGGGCGGTGGAAGGCAGGCGCGAGTCGAGGTTGAACTCCATCTTCACGTTGGCCGACACCGCGGGTGGAATGCCGCCGGTGGGCAGTTGCAGCGGCTGGGCCGTGCCGGGCTGGATGACGCCGGCGCCGTTGGCCGGGTAGCCCATCAGCTTCAGGCCGTCGTTATTGACGATGAAGCCGTCCTTGCTGACCTTGAACTGGCCGTTGCGGCTGTAGCGCGTCGGGTTCACGCCGTCGCTGAGCTGGAAGAAGCCACCGCCGTTGATGGCCAGATCCATCGGGTTCTCGGTCGTCGAGATGTTGCCCTGGGTGAACTGCTGGGCCACCGACTGCAGCGAGGTGCCGATGCCGACCTGGTTGGAGCCGGCACCGTTCAAGGCGGCCGCGTACACGTCGGAAAACTCCGCCCGCGAGCCCTTGGAGCCGAAGGTGCCGGAGTTGGCGATGTTGTTGCCGATGACGTCCAGGTTCTTGGAGGCGGCGTTGAGCCCGGAAAGGCCTTGCTGGAAGCTCATGAGGGAGTCCTTGCTGTCGTGCGGGAGAGAGTTGGGTCAGTTGACGGCCGAGACGCTGGTGTAGTCCACCGGGCCCAGGCGTTCGAGGTTCAGCTTGAGGTTGCCGCCCTCGCTGTAGACGGCCTGCACCTTGTCGTAGGCGTAGGGGGTCGACCTGGAAGGCCGGCGCGCTCGCGGCCGTGCCGTTGGTGGCGGTGATGCGGAACTTCACCTCGTTGCCATCGGCCGCGAGCGCGCCGGCCTTCCAGGTGAAGGTCTGCCGGCCGGAGCCCTGGGCGCCGAGTTGCTGGGTGTCGATGACGTTGCCGGCGGCCCCGAGGATCTCGAGCTTCACGGTCTTGGCCGCGCCATCCAGCTCGTAGCTGCCTTCGGCAACCAGGCTGCCGTCCTCGCCCTTGACGACCTCGATCTTGTCGCTCGGCACGCTGACCTCGCGGCCCACCAGCGAGATCGACTGCAGTGCCTGCATCTGGCCGAGTTGGCCGCCCAGGCTCTTGATGCTGGTGTCCAGCGTCGACAGGCTCGTCACCTGTTGGATCTGCGCCATCTGGCTCGTCACCTGGGCGTTGTCCATCGGGTTCATCGGGTCCTGGTTCTTCATCTGCGCAACGAGCAGCTTGAGGAAACGGTCCTGCGTGTCGGCGGCGTTCTTGGTCGCGGTCGTCGTCGTGCCCGACGAGCTGCCGTTGAGTGCGGTGATGTCCATCAGCCCTGGCCCAGTTGCAAGGTCTTGAGCAGCAGGCTCTTCGCCGTGCTCATCACCTCGATGTTGTTTTGATAGGAACGCGAGGCCGAGATCATGTTGACCATCTCTTCGACCGGGTTCACGTTGGAGTAGGTGACGTAGCCGTCGGCATCGGCCTGCGGGTGCTTGGGGTCGTGCACGCGGCGGCCGGGCGTCTGGTCTTCGGTGATGGCGTTGACACGCACGCCGGCGCTGCCGCTGTCGTCGCCAGCGCCCATCAGCTGCGTCTGGAACACCACCTGGCGCGCCTTGTAGGCCTGGCCGTCCGGGCCGGCCACCGTGTCCGCGTTGGCCAGGTTGCTGGCCACCACGTTCAGGCGCTGGCTCTGCGCGCTGACGGCGCTGCCCGACACATGGAAGATTTGGAACATCGACATGGTCAGAAGCTCTGAATGGAGCCTGCGCGGCCGAGCAGGCCGTTGCGGCGGCGCCGATCAAGGCGCAAAGCGCAGCCGTAGCGGGTATTACGGCGAGCATTTGCAACGCCGAGTGGCGGCGCTGTGGCGGGCTGAGCGGTTGTGCAGGCTTCGTTCATAGCTTCTTTACCCCTGGTTGTGCGACTTCATCGCGTCCAGCGCCGTGCGTACGGAGCCGTTGATGAAGCGCAGCGTCGCTTCGTACTTCACCGCGTTGTCGGCGAAGCTCGCACGCTCGCGGTCCATGTCGACGCCGTTGCTGTCCAGGCTGGTCTGCGACTGCAGTGCGTATTGCTTGCCGCTTTCGCCACGCGCACCGGCCAGGGGTGCGATGTGGCCGCTGTTCGTTGCCGCCAGCGCGCCAGGTGTGCCGATCTCGCCGGTGGCCTCGCGCAGCGCCCGGGCGAAGTCGATGTCACGCGCCTGGTAGCCCGGCGTGTCGGCGTTGGCGATGTTGCTGGCGAGCAGGCGCTGTCGCTCCGACCGCAGCGCAAGCGCCTGGGTCTGGAAGTTCAGCGTGTCGGTGATTCGGTTCATGTCTGGCCTCTTTCGAGGTGCGAGGCCGGCATGGCCTCTTGCGCAAATTGTCTGGAGCAGGCCGGAAAACATGAGCGGGATTAACAAGGCCAAAGCCGGTCAATTCCGGCCCAGGCGGCGCACGCCGGTCCCTAGAGTGGCGGCCATGCTGCGTCGAACTGCGTCCCTGTCGTGCCTGCTCCTGGCCGGGCTTTGTGCCCAGGCCCAGACCGTGCCGTCGACCGTGCTCGATCCCGCGCTGATCGAGCGCGTGCGCCAGCTTGCCGAGGCCGCCGCCCGCGCCACCGCGCCGCCGGGCACCCGTGTCGCCGTCGAGATCGGCACGCTGGACGCCCGCCTGCGCCTGGCGCCCTGCCAGCAGGTGCAGCCCTATCTGCCGCCCGGCATGTCCGCCTGGGGCCGGACCCGCCTGGGCCTGCGCTGCACGGACGGCACCGCGCGATGGAACGTGACGCTGCCGGTGCGCGTGGCCGTGTATGGCCGTGCCCTGGTGGCCAACGCACCGCTGCCGGCCGGCGTGAATCTGTCTCAAGAACATCTGGCGATGGCCGATATCGACATCGCAGCCGAACCCGGCGCGGTGTTCACCGACGCTGCCCAGGTGCTCGGCCGCACGCTGGCCCGCCCGCTGGCTGCGTCTGAAGCGCTGCGCGCGCCGGCGCTGAAGTCGCGCCAGTGGTTCGCCGCCGGCGAGACGGTGCAGGTG
>SEEY01000721.1 GCA_004211235.1 Rubrivivax sp. | reverse complement strand
GATGTTGACGGCCTGGACCTCGGCAAGGCGCTCGACGGCGAAATCCAGGGCCTCAACGCCGAGCTGCCGACGGGGATCCGCCTCACCAAGGTCACCGACCAGGCCGTCAACATCAGCTCGGCGGTCGACGAGTTCATGGTGAAGTTCTTCGTTGCGCTGCTGGTCGTGCTGGTGGTGTGCTTCGTCAGCATGGGCTGGCGCGTGGGCGTCGTCGTGGCGGCTGCGGTGCCCCTGACGCTCGCGGCGGTGTTCGTCGTGATGCTGGCGACCGGCAAGAACTTCGACCGCATCACGCTGGGCTCGCTGATCCTGGCGCTGGGTCTGCTGGTGGACGACGCCATCATCGCCATCGAGATGATGGTGGTGAAGATGGAGGAGGGCTACAGCCGCCTGGCCGCTTCGGCCTATGCCTGGAGCCACACCGCCGCGCCCATGCTGTCGGGCACCTTGGTCACGGCCGTCGGCTTCATGCCCAACGGCTTCGCGCGGTCGACTGCCGGCGAGTACACGAGCAACATGTTCTGGATCGTCGGCATCGCGCTGATCGCATCCTGGGTGGTGGCCGTCGTCTTCACGCCCTACCTGGGCGTCAAGCTGCTGCCGGATCTCAAGACGATGGCCGGAGGCCATGAAGCGCTCTACGACACGCCGCGCTACCACCGGTTTCGCAGCACGCTCGGCCGCGTCATCGCGCGCAAGTGGTGGGTCGCCGGGGCGGTCATCGGCTTGTTCGTGCTGTCGGTGCTCGGCATGGCGGTGGTGAAGAAGCAGTTCTTCCCGATCTCGGATCGGCCGGAGGTGCTGGTCGAGGTGCAGATGCCTTACGGCACGTCGATCAGCCAGACGAGCGCTGCAGCCGCCAAGGTCGAGGCCTGGCTGGCCGGGCAGGCGGAGGCCAGGATCGTCACCGCCTATGTGGGGCAGGGCGCCCCGCGCTTCTACTTCCGCTTCTTCCTGGCCATGGGGCCGGAACTGCCCGATCCGTCGTTCGCCAAGATCGTCGTTCGGACGGACAGCCAGCAGGAGCGCGAGGCGCTCAAGCACCGGCTCCGGCAGGCCATCGCCGACGGCCTGGCGCCCGAGGCCCGCCTGCGCGTCACCCAGCTGGTGTTCGGCCCCTACTCGCCCTTCCCGGTCGCCTACCGCGTGACCGGTCCGGACCCCGACGTGCTCAGGAAGGTCGCAGCCCAAGTGCAGCAGGTGATGCACGCGAGCCCGCTGATGCGCACGGTCAACACCGACTGGGGCAGCCGCACGCCGACGCTGCACTTCACCCTGCAGCAGGACCGACTGCAGGCGGTCGGCCTGACATCCGCTTCGGTCTCGCAACAGCTGCAATTCCTGCTGAGCGGCGTGCCGGTCACCACCGTGCGCGAGGACATCCGGACGGTGCAGGTGGTGGCGCGTTCGGCCGGCAACGTGCGGCTCGATCCCGCCCGCATCGGCGACTTCATGCTGGCCGGCGCCAACGGGCAGCGCATCCCGCTCGCGCAGGTGGGCATCGTCGACGTGCGCATGGAAGAACCCGTGATGCGCCGGCGTGACCGGACGCCCACCCTCACCGTCCGCGGCGACATCGCCGAAGACCTGCAGCCGCCCGATGTGTCCACGGCCATCACCCGTCAGCTCAAGCCCATCATGGACGCGCTGCCCAGTGGCTACCGGATCGAGGAAGCAGGCTCCATCGAGGAGTCGGGCAAGGCGACGGTGGCGATGCTGCCGATCTTTCCGATCATGCTCGCCGTCACGCTGCTGATCCTGGTGCTGCAGGTGCGATCCCTGGCGGGCATGGTGATGGTCTTCCTGACCAGCCCGCTCGGCCTGATCGGCGTGGTGCCCACGTTGATCGTCTTCCAGCAGCCCTTCGGCATCAATGCCTTGGTGGGCCTGATCGCGTTGTCGGGCATCCTGATGCGCAACACGCTGATCCTCATCGGGCAGATCCACCACAACGAGCAGTCGGGCCTGCCACCCTTCGAGGCGGTGGTGGAGGCAACCGTGCAGCGCGCCCGGCCGGTGATCCTGACGGCGCTCGCCGCCATCCTCGCCTTCATCCCGCTGACCCACTCGGTGTTCTGGGGCACGCTCGCCTACACGCTGATCGGCGGCACCCTGGCGGGCACGGTGCTGACGCTGGTCTTCCTGCCGGCGATGTATTCGATCTGGTTCCGAATACGCCCGGGCGCACAAGCACCGGCGAGCGGCCATCCGCCGGCCCGTCATGCCGGGCTTGGCGAGTCGCCGAGCCCCACCGCCTGAATCAGCAGCCGCAGCGCCTGCGAGCGGCTCCCACCACACGAGGCATCACGCGTGGAGTTCCACGCGTGGGGCCGCGCTTCGCCCCACTCACGCATCCCGGAGAGACCATCATGAGCACTCAACCCGTCGTCCTGATCACCGGCGTTTCATCCGGCATCGGACTCGCCGCCGCCAGGCAATTCGTCGCGCGCGGAAGCCGGGTCTTCGGCACCGTCCGCCAACTGGCCAGGGCCGCGCCGACGCCGGGTGTCGAGTTGGTCGAGATGGACGTGCGCAACGACGCGTCGGTGCGCGCCGGCGTGCTGGCCGTCATGCAGCGCGCCGGGCGCATCGACGTGCTGGTCAACAACGCCGGCTTCAACATGGTCGGCGCCGTGGAGGAGACCACGCCCGCCGAGGCGGCCGCCCTGTTCGACACCAATGTGTTCGGCACCCTCAGGGTCTCGCAGGCGGTCCTGCCCCACATGCGGGCCCAGCGGCAGGGCCGCATCATCAACGTGAGCTCCGTGCTGGGCTTCCTGCCCGCGCCCTACATGGGGCTCTATGCGGCGTCCAAGCATGCCGTCGAGGGTTTGTCGGAGTCGCTGGATCACGAAGTGCGCCAGTTCGGCATCCGCGTGACCCTGGTGCAGCCGTTCTACACGAAGACGAATCTGGACGCCAACTCGCCGCTGGCCGCCACGTGCATCGGTGCCTACGACGGCGAGCGTCAGGCCGTCCTGCAAGCCGTCTCCGCCAACGTGAGCGCCGGCGACGAACCGGTGACGGTGGCCGACACCATCGTCCTCGCGGCCTTCGGGCCGTGGCGGATGCGACGCACGCCGCGGGGCCAGGCCTCCCTGCTGAGCAAGCTGCGGCGCTTCATGCCCGCAGGCCCGGTCGACAAGAGCCTGCGCAAGTCGGTGGGCCTGGGCTGAGGCCGGGCCAGCGCGTTTCGTG
>SEEY01000720.1 GCA_004211235.1 Rubrivivax sp. | reverse complement strand
CCGGCCACCGTCCAGCGGCCAGTCGCGCAGCAGCCGGCCGTCGGCGGCACGGTGTTCCAGGCGGCCCGCGGCGGCCATCCACAGCGTGTTGTCATCGGCCTCGGCCATGATCTCGACGACGCTGCGGCGCTCGCGCGGCCAGACGCCCAGCGTCTCCAGATCGCGGCCCGGGCGGCCGTCCAGCCGCACGACCAGGCCGGTCTGCGTCGCCGTCAGCAGCTCGCCGCTGCGCAGCGCCAGCACGGCACGCAGGTCGGCCTCGGCGAGCGGGCCGGCGGGGTCGGCATCGGGGCCGCGCACGGCGAGCGCGGGGTGATGCAGATGGCGCTGCAGGCCCAGGCCGTAGCCGCTGACCCACATGGCGCCGCTGCGGTCGCGCAGCAGGCCGCTGATGTCGTTGCCCGCCAGGCCGGCGGCGCGGCGCGGGTCATGGCGCAGGCGCTCCACCACGGCACCGCTGGCGGCGTCGATGCGGAACAGGCCGTTCTTGCTGCCCACCCAGAGCTGGCCGCCGGCGTCCTGGGCAATGGCCTGCACCGGCAGGCCCAGCGCCTGCACCCAGCGCACACGGCCCTGCTCGACAACACCGAGGTGGCCGTCCTGCGTGCCCAGCCACAGCCGGCCACTGCGGTCCTCGGCCAGCGCCAGCACGGGAACGCCCCGAGATGACCCGGGCAGTTCGGGCAACGCGACCTGCTCCCAGGCGCCGCCCGACCCGGCACTGCGGCGAGCGAGCCCGCGCCAGTGGCCGGCCCAGACCGTGCCGTCGCCGGCCGCCTGCAAGGCCAGCACGCGCGTCTCCGGCTCGCCCTGCCACAGCAGCGGCTGGGCCTCGACGCGCCCGGTCTGCGGCTCGTAGCGGTACAGGCCGGCGCCCAGCGTGCCCACCCAGACGGCGCCGTCCGGCGCGACGGAGAGGGCGCGGATCGGTGCCTGCGCAGCGGTCACTGCATGCCGGTCGACGCGGTTGCGCGCCGGGTCATGCGCCACCAGGCCCTGGAACTCGGTGCCGATCCACATGCGGCCGTCCGCGGCCGTCGCCATGGCCCGCACCCAGCCCAGCCCGCGCCGCGCCGGCGTGTCGCCCGTCAGCTCGATGGGCCGCAGGCGGTAGCCGTCGTAGCGCATCACGCCGTGGCTGGTCGCCAACCACATGAAGCCGGCACGGTCCTGCGCGATGGCCGGCACGGTGTTCTGCGGCACGGCGACGCTGCGGAACTGCACCTCCAGCGGGCCGGCGCCGACATCTGCCCGGGCAGCGCCCAGAGCCAGGGCGCAAAGGAGGCTGGCGAGAGCACGAACTAGGGGGGACATAGCGCCCATCCTAAGCGGCGCCCCGGTGTCGCCTGAGGGACATCGGCGCGTCAGCGCCGACTGCCGCGGGCCCTTCAGCGCTCAGGCCAACGCCGCCACTGCATCGACCACCACGCGCCCGTCCAGCAGCCGCAGCGTGCGCGACGCCTGTGCCGCATGCTCCAGCGAGTGGGTCACCATCACCAGCGTCGTGCCGTCCGCGTTCAGCTCGCGCAGGATGCGCATGACCTCGGCGCCGTGGGCGCTGTCGAGGTTGCCGGTGGGCTCGTCGGCCAGCAGCAGGGCAGGCCGCGCGGCGATGGCGCGGGCGATGGCCACGCGCTGCTGCTGGCCGCCACTGAGCTGGCTGGGGCGGTGGCCGGCGCGGTGGGTCAGGCCCAGACGCTCCATCACTTCGTTGACGCGCAGGCGGCGCTCGCGCGACGGCAGCTCGCCGTATTCCAGCGCCAGCGCGATGTTCTCGGCCACGCTCAGGTCGTCGATGAGGTTGAAGCTCTGGAAGACGAAGCCGATGCGGCCGCGACGCAGCGTGTTCAGCTGCTTCTCGCTCCAGCCCGCCACGTTGTGGCCGTCGAACCAGTACTCGCCGCCGCTCGGCGCATCCAGCAGGCCGAGGATGCCCAGCAGCGTCGACTTGCCGCAGCCCGACGGGCCGGTGATGGCCAGGTATTCGCCGGCCTCGATGTCGAGGTCGATGCGGTCCAGCGCCGTGGTCTCGATGTCGCCGGTGTGGAAGGTCTTGGTGAGGTGCTTGAGCTTGAACATGACGACTCAGTTGAGTTGAAGGGCGGGTGCGCCAACGAGCGCGCGGTAAGGAGAGACGACGACCTGCTCGCCGGGCTGCAGGCCGCCCAGCACTTCGATGACGCCATCGGCGCGACGGCCGAGCTGCAGCGCGCGGCGCTCGGCATGGCGGCCGCCGGCGGCGAGGACGAAGGCC
>SEEY01000086.1 GCA_004211235.1 Rubrivivax sp. | reverse complement strand
GTGTGGGATCGGGAGGGGTGATGGTGCGTTTTTGCCGAGCATGTGTGTGCTCGCTGCATTGCCGGGGTTCCGTCCCGGCGGCCGGGTAACTTTCTTCTGCGGGGCCAGAAGAAAGTCACCAAAGAAGAGGCCCTGAACCGCACACGACCGCGGCGCCGCCATCAGCGGCGCGCGAAAACAATCGCCTGAGTTGCGGGACGACGCGAACCGCTGCGCTCTCGCTGCTGTCCTTGTGACGAGCGCCATCCGTCGTTCCTTCATGCCGCTTAACGCCGGCTGCACGCCGGGCTCACCAGAACAGCCCAATGCAGCGCCGCCCGAGCGGCGCGGCTGCTTTGCATTCGGCTGGTCGGCGTCGGCGTGCAGCCGCGACTTAAGCGGCGTGCTGATGCGATGAGGCGCGGCCTGCAAAAGTGGTAGGCGAGAGCGCAGCGGCTCGCGTCGAGGCGTGTACCGCTTCGAGCATTGCGAGCGCGGCATCCAGCTCGAGTGCGGATTGCATTGAGCGCTCCTCTTTTGGTGACTTTTCTCTGGCGCGTCAGAGAAAAGTTACCCGCCATCGCGGGGCGGATTCCCGCGGCACTGCGGCGAGTCGAAAGGCTGTGCGCAAAAGCAAACGAATGAACCGCCCTGTCCCACAATCCAAAGCCTCTTTTGCCACAAGCAATCCCGCCATGTCCAAGCCCACCCTGCTGATCCTCGCCGCCACGGCCCTGCTGCTGTGCCAGGCCGCCCACGCCGCCCCCAAGCCCTGCGACGAACTGAAGGTCGAGATCGCCACCAAGCTGGATGAAAAGGGCGTCAAGGGCTACGAGCTCACGGCCGTCGACAACGACAAGGTCGGTGACGCGAAAGTCATCGGCAGCTGCGACGGCGGTACCAAGAAGCTGACCTACGTGCGCAAGTGAGATCGCACCGATGAGCCTCTACCTCGACCACCTCGCCACGCTTCAACAGCAGGCCGAAAGCGCCCTGGACCGCACCGGCTTCGACACGCTGCTGATCGCCTCCGGCGTCGAGAAATACGCCTTCCTCGACGACCGGCCCTATCTCTTCCAGGCCAACCCTCATTTCAAACACTGGCTGCCGCTGACGAACCATCCACATTCGTGGCTCGCTGTGCGGCCGGGCAAGAAACCGCGCGTCGTCTACTTCCAGCCCGACGACTATTGGCATGTGCCGCCCAGCGCGCCGAGCGGTGAGTGGGTGGACGCCGTCGAGCTGGTCGTCATCCGCGAGGCCGGGGCCGTGGCGCAGGCGCTGACGGACCTGCTCACGCGCCGCACGGCCATCGTCGGCGAGGTGGATGCGGCGCTGCACGGCAGTCCTGAGATCAGGCCGAACAACCCCGAGGCGCTGCTCAACCTGCTGCACTGGGCCCGCGGCGTGAAGACGCCGTACGAGCTGACGCAGATGCGCGCAGCCCAGCGCCGCGCCGTGCCGGCCCACGTCGCCGCGCACCGGGCCTTCCTGGCCGGCGCCAGCGAGGCCGACATCCATCGCGCCTATCTCGTCGCCAGCGGCCACACGGACCGCGACCTGCCCTACGGCAACATCGTCGGCCTCAACGAGCATGCCGCAGTGCTGCACTACCAGCATCAGGACGCGAGCCCGCCGCCGCAGTCGCGCAGCCTGCTCATCGACGCCGGCGCCGAGGTGAACGGCTATGCCAGCGACATCACGCGCACCTGGGCCAATACCCATGTCGCCGGCCATGACGAGTTCGCGGCGCTGGTGGCGGCGATGGAGGTCGAGCAGCTCGGCCTCGTCGACGAAGTGCGCGAGGGTGTGGACTACCGCGACATCCACCTCAGCGCCCACCGCCGCATCGCCCGCGTGCTGCGCGGCGCCGGCATCGTGCAGATGGACGAGCAAGCGATGGTCGACGAAGGCGTCACCAAGCCCTTCTTCCCGCACGGCATCGGCCATCTGCTGGGCCTGCAGGTGCATGACGTCGGCGGCTTCATGGCCAGCGCCGACGGCGGGGTGTCTGACAAGCCCGACGGCCACCGCTACCTGCGCCTGACGCGCCCGCTGCAGGCCGGCATGGTGGTCACCATCGAGCCGGGGCTGTACTTCATCCCGATGCTGCTGCGCGAGCTGCGGGCGTCGAAGCACGCGGGGCAGGTGGACTGGGACGCCGTCGAGCGCCTGTCGCGCTACGGCGGCATCCGCATCGAGGACGACGTGGCCTGCCGCGGCCCGGGAGAAGCGCCGGAGAACCTGACGCGCGACGCGTTCGCGGCCATGTGATGAAGACCTCGGCAGCGCTGCTGGTCGTCCTGCTGGGGCTGCCGGTGGGCGCGGCGGAGCCCGAGGTCGAGCTCGGTCGCGTGCAGGTGCAGGGCGAGGCCGCCACGGCGCGCGAGAAGAAGACGCTGGGCCAGCTGCTGCGCGCCGAGGCGCTGTTCGTGAAGTTCCACGCGCTGGCGCCCGCCGCGGCGCTGACGTTCAAGGTCTATCCGCGCACGCAGGCCGAGGCGACGGAGCGGCTGTCGCTGGGGTTGATGACGCCCGCCGGCCGGCAGCCAGTGGCGCTCGATGTCGAGGACCGCTTCACCATCGACCCGGCCTGGCGGCGGCTCGACCCGGCCACCGAGCTGCGCAGCCGTCTCGCCGATGGCCGCGTGACCTGGCGGCCCGACATCCGCACGCCCAGCGTGCCCGCGGGCGAGCGCCGCCTGGGCGACCTGAGGCTGCAGTGCCGCGTCGCGTTCGGCAGCGGCGTGGCACGCGGCTCGACCGGCTTCGGCGCCTTCCTGTCCTTCGTCTTCGACGACTGCGCGGACAAGGACTGGAGCCCGAGCAACTTCGCCGACCGGCCCGTGTTCGCCGTGACGCTGGTGCATGGCGAGCGGCGTGTGACGCTCAGCGAGCGGCTGCTGCACGGCCTGCGCGACGAAGGCGGCGCGGACTTCGACTGGGGCTATTCGCTGCGCGAGCGCATGTTCCGCCTGCCGCTCGGCGATGCGAGCTGGCCGGACGACACGCGCGTCGTCTTCGAGGCGATGGACGACCCGCCCGCGCCGCCGGACGCGGCGGTGGAGGCGCTGACCGACGACTGGGTGCAGGCGGCGCTGGCGCTCACGCCCGGTTTGACGCCGGCCGAGGTCACTTTGCGGATGGGCGTGGCTAGCGACGACACGCGCTTCGAGTCGGGCCGGCGCCTGCAGCGCCGCCTGCGCGAGCTCAAGCTGCCGGCCGGGCCGCTGCGCCTGGAGCTGGTGAGCCTGTTCGACGTCGACGGCCGGCTGATCAAGTCGTCGCTGCGGCCCTCAGTCCTCGACCGGAAGTGAGCGCGGCAGGCCGAACCACGGCAGCACGCTGGCCTCGAAGCGCGTCAGCGCGCCAATGCGCTCGCCAGACAGCGTGAGCACGAACAGGCCGGCGCCGTGGCGGATGCCGTCCGCGGCCCGCACGTAGGCACCGAAGGCCGGCTGGCCGTTGGCACGCGTGGGCAGCAAATGGAAGCGGCGGCCGGCGCCGAAGATGGCGGCGAAGAAGCGCGCGGCGACGTCCCGGCCCTGGTACTCCAGCGGCATCGGCGGCATGGAGACGAAGACGTCGTCGGTCAGCAGCGCCACCAGCGCGTCGAGGTCGGCGGCCTCGTAGGCGCGAGCGAACCTGGCGGCGATGGCGGCCTCGGCCGGCGAGCCCTTGCCGGGTGGCGGCTCGGCAGCCGCCGGCACCGCGCGCTGCAGGCCGGCCCGGGCCCGCTTCAGCGCGCTGTTGACCGAGTCGGGCGTCGCGCCCAGCAGGGCGGCCACCTCGTCCGCCTGGAAGCCGATCACCTCGCACAGGATCAGCACGGACAGCTGCCGCGGCGGCAGGCGCTGCAGCGCGCTGATGAAGGCGAGCGACATGGACTCGGCCCTTTCAGCGCGAGCCTGCGGGCCAGGCACGTGGGTGACCCTGTCGTCGGGCAGGTCGTCGGGCCAGGGCTCCAGCCAGGCGACTTCGCCGAGGCGGGTCGGCTCGGGCGGCTCGATGCCGGGCACGTCCCAGGCCTTGGCGGGCCGACGGCTGGCGGCGCGGCGCAGGTTGAGGCAGCGGTTCGTGGCGATCTGGTACAGCCAGGTGCGCAGCGACGCGCGCTGCTGGAAGCCGCCCAGGCCCTGCCAGGCGGCGAGCAGCGTGTCCTGCAACGCATCCTCGGCGTCCTGCAGCGAGCCGAGCATGCGGTAGCAGTGCCGCTGCAGCTCGCGCCGGTAGGGCGCGACGGCCGCGCGGAAGGCCTCGCCGTCGCCGGCACGTGCCTGGTCAATCAGTTCCATCGTCACCTCGCTTGTTCGCGGTGTAGACACCGGCCGAGGCACAAACTGGGCGGTGGGCGAGCGCCCATTTTGGCGACGCCGTGGGGTCTACAGCTGGGACGGGGCGGCACCGGGCCGCCCCGCACGACCCAGGAGCAGGACATGATGTTGAAGGACAAGGTTGCGGTGGTGTACGGCGCGGCGGGCGCGATCGGCGGCGCCGTGGCGCGGGCGTTCGCGCAGGACGGCGCGCGGGTCTTCGTCACCGGCCGGCAGCTTGCTGGCGTGCAGGCCCTCGCCGGAAGGATCGAGGCCGAAGGCGGATGGGCGCAGCCGGCGCAGGTCGATGCGCTGGATGAACAGTCGGTGGACGCGCATCTGCAGGCCGTCGTCAAGCAGGCGGGGCGTGTGGACATCTCGTTCAACGCGGCCGGCTTCTCGAACGCCAAGGCGCTGGGCGTGTCGCTGGCGGAGCTGGATGCCGGGCACTTCTCGGGGCCGATTGCGGACTACACGCGGTCCTGGTTCCTGACGGCGCGCCTCGCCGCGCGGCGCATGCTGCCGGCGAAGGCGGGCGTCATCATGACCGTCACCGCGCTGCCCGGCCGCACCGGCACGGCGCTGAACGGCGGCTACGGCGCCGCGCAGGCGGCCAAGGACGCGCTGACGCGGGACCTGTCGACCGAACTCGCCCCGCACGGCATCCGCGTGCTGAACCTGCGGCCGCACGGCATGCCCGAAACCAGCGTGATGCGCGAGGCCTTCGACCTGAAGGCCGGGCGCGGTGGCATGACCTGGGAGCAGTTCCAGGCCTTTCTGGCCAACTGGAGCCATCCGAAGCGGGTCATGAAGCTGCAGGAGGTGGCGGACATGGCCGTGCTGGCAGCCTGCGACCGCGCCAGCGGCCTGATGGGCACGACGGTCAACCTGACGATGGGCGGCGTTGCCGATTAACGCGCTGGATCGCCGTATTGCACGCCGCGTCCGTGCGTGCCGACGTAGACGCGGCCGAACACCTTGGGGTCGCCGCTGATCTGCAGGATCAGGCCCCATTGGTGGGCGTCGTCGTTGATGCGGCGCCAGCTGGCCGCGCCATCGGTGGAGCGGAAGATGCCGTACTGGCCGGCGACGGTGCCGACGAGATAGAGCGCCGGGGCCTTGCTGCCCGGCGCCGCCCGACCGAAGCCGAAGGCGTGGATCTCGCTGACGCCGGGCAGCCGTTTGAAACCCTTGCCGTCGGTCCGGTACAGGCCGTGGTAGGCCGCCAGCCACAGGTCGCCCTCGCGGCCGGGCGTGGCGTAGAGCCGGTCCTGGCCGCCACGGTCATCGCCGCGGTTGCTGCGGTTGTTGCTGCCGGCGGCGGCTTGAACGACCGGCCCGTCGGGCAGGGCGAGCGGCTGGGCGGTGAAGGTCAGGCCGGCGTCGTCACTCGCGTAGAGCTTGTCGTCGAACAGGGCCATCGCATGGAAGCGCTTCGGGTTGACGCGGTCGGCGATGACGCGGGTGCCCGGGGGCAGGCCTTGCACGGCGGTCCAGGTGTCGCCGCGGTCATGGCTGACGTGGGGCGTGCCGCCTTTCGGTGTCCAGACCCAGGCGCGGCCGTCGGCGGACACGGCGATGAAGCCGTCGCCGCTCTTCTTGTCATCTGGCGCCGTCTTCGGCTGGCGCCAGGTGGCGCCGCCGTCCAGCGAATAGCCGAGGTTCTTGCCGCCGTCGCGCGCATGCCCGATGCGCACGATGACCTCGGACGCCAGCTCCGCGCCGGTCACGTCATGCGTGTTGCCGAAGAAGGGCGGCTTCGGATTGCCGGGCGCGGGCTTGTCGAGGTCGGTGTGCACGAAGCCGGAGTAGTCGCCGATGGCGGTCACCAGCGGCACGCCCTTCGTCGGGCTGTGCAGGGCGAGCGCCACGGTCTCCTCGATGCCGCGGCTCATGACCTGCCAGCGCGTCGGCTGGCCCTTGTCGGCGGCCGTCAGGTTCAGCGTCTCCCAGCCGCCGTAGCCGGTGGTGAAGAGGGCGTGGTCGGGGTTGGCGGGATCGATCCTGACGTCGTAGAGCCAGTGCACGGGCGTGTCGGCCACGTAGGGTGCCAGCGTCGAGTCGAACTGCGCCGCCTTCAGCAGCGGCTGCCAGGTGGCGCCGCCATCGGTGCTGCGCAGCAGCTCGTCGCCCTTGCCGCGGCCGGCGGTGCTGGCGAGCAGGCGCTGCGGATTGGTGGCGTCCACCGTGACGGCGGCATAACCGAACGCATCACCGGGGCCGGGGCCCGGGCGCAGGGGCGTGATGTCGGCCCAGGTGCCGCTGCGGGTGTCCAGGCGCCAGAGGGCGCCGTCCGTCATGCGGTGCGGGCCGGGGTCGCTGGCATAGGCGATGTAGAGCTTGCCGTCGCTGGCGAGCGTGGCGCGCATCGGGCGCTGCTGCGTGGGCGCGCCGGGCACGGGCTGCCAGCTGGCGCCGGCGTCCGTGCTGCGCCACAGGCCGGGCCGGCCGACGACGGACACACCGGCGTAGATCGTGCGGCTGGGCTGGCCGCGCGTGCCGCTGGCCGGGTCGAACAGCAGGAAGTTGATCGTCGCCTTGCCGTCGCTGCCGCCCCAGCTCGGCGGCGCGCCGTCGGACTCGTTGCGGCGCCAGGCCGCGTCGGGGAAGGCGTCGACGCGCTGGAAGCTCGCCGCCGCATCGCCGCTGCGCCACAGGCCGGCCAGGCGGCTGCCGAGGTAGATCACGCGGCCGTCGTTGGGGTCCACCGCCAGCCGCTCGCCGTTGCCGCGGCCGCCCTCATTGCCGCCAAGCTTGAACGGCAGGTCGGTGCGCTGGAAGGTCTTGCCGCGGTCCTTGGAGCGCAGCACCGCGCCGTTGGGCACCGCCGGGTTGGTGTAGGTGCCGCAGGCGAGGTAGAGCGCGCCCGGGTTGTTGGGGTCGACGGCCAGGCTTTCGACGCCCATCAGGTTGACCTCGCTGAGGGGCAGCCAGTCCAGCAGCGGCTGCCAGGCGCCCGTCTCGCTGTCGCGCCGGTAGGCGCCGCCCATGTCGGTGCGGGCGTAGCTGAGGCCGGGCACGGCGGTCTGGAAGGCAAAGCCGTCGACAAAGCCGCCGCCGACGATGGCGACCTCGCGCCAGCGGTAGGGACCGTCAGCGGGCGCGGCGGGCGGGGCGGACTGGGCGGCGGCGCTGGCGAGCAGCAGGGCGCCCAGCAGGGGTTTGATCGGGTTCATGTCTCGGCGCTTCTTCGATGGGAGCAGCGGAATCGTAGTTTGTTCGGGCGGCGAACAAATACGGTTTACCCGAGGAAACTCGACGTTCCCCGCTCGCGCAACCGCCCGGGAAGGCGGTCGCTAACTCAGCGGTGCAGTGACGCGACCAGCCCGTCGCAGGCGGCTTCGACGAGGTCGAGCACTTCATCGAACCCCGCCGCGCCGCCGTAGTAGGGGTCGGGCACATGCGGGTTGCCGGCGTGCGGCGCGTAGTCCATCAGCAGCTTGAGGCGATGGCGCTGGCCCGGCGGGCACAGACTGCGGGCATGGGCGAGGTTGTCGGCGTCCATGGCCAGCACGAGGTCGAAGCGCTCGAAGTCCTCGGCCAGCAGTTTGCGGGCGCGCAGCGCGCTCAGGTCATAACCGCGCAACCAGGCGTGCTGCTGGCTGCGCTCGTCGGGCGGGGCGCCGATGTGATAACCGTGGGTGCCGGCGGAGTCGACCTCGACGTCAAGGCCGGCCGCCGCCAGCTTTGCGCGCATGACACCCTCGGCGGTGGGGCTGCGGCAGATGTTGCCCATGCAGAAGAACAGGATGCGGCGTGTCATGGCCGCATTCTCTCCAGTGCTTCAAAAGCGCATGTCGGCGCGCAGCGAGATCACGCGGAAGGTCTTGTTGCGCGACCAGCTTTCGGTCAGGTAGTCGTGCAGCGTCACGCTGTCGGTGCTGAGGCCTTCTGAGCGCGACTCGGCATCGCGGGGCGTCAGGTTGGCCACGGACAGGCGCCAGTTGATGCCGTCGCGCACGGCGCCGCTGCTCCAGGACAGATAGGCGTCGAACTGGCGGCGCGCGGTCTCGTCGCGGCGCAGCGTCGCGGTCTGCTGCACGCGTGAGGCCGGCACGTAGTTCGCGTTGAAGCCGCTGCCGAACTTCTGGCCCCAGGCGGTCCAGCGGTGGTCCAGCCCGAAGTTGAAGCTGCCGCGCGGCTGCTGGTCGATGCGGTTGCTGCGGCCCGGGATGCCCTGCACCTCGCTCTTGAAGACGGCGGCGTTGAAGCGCAGCAGCATCTGCTGGAGCTCGGCGGGCGCGTCCTCCCAGAGCTCGTCCATGCGGGCCTTGACCTCGAACTCCAGGCCCATCGTGCGCGCGCTGCCGGTGTTGCGCGGCCGGCTCACCCAGCGCTGGGCGCTGTCCCAGCTCACGGTCTCCAGCATCACGTCGCTGCGGATCATGTGGTTGATGTTCTTCAGGAAGGCGCTGGCGGAAATGATGCCGCCCGTGGGCAGCCAGTGCTCCAGGCTGAGGTCGAAATTGGTGGCCAGCTCCGGCTTGAGGTCGGGGTTGCCGGCGCGGTCGGCATGGGTCTGGTAGTTGGGGCCGTCGGGATAGGTGGTGTTGATGCTGGGCCGGGCGACCAGGTCGTTGAGGTTGGGCGGGCGGTAGGCGCGCGTCACGGAGATGCGCACCTGGTCCTTGGGGAAGGCTTCGGGCTTCCACAGGATGTGAAAGAGCGGCGAGGTGACCTGCGACACGTTGCGCGTCTCGGGCAGGGCACCGGCCGCGTCGGCCGTGGTCTCGATGCGTTCGTAGCGCAGGCCGGCGTAGAAAGCCCACTGCTTGCTCGGACTCCATTCGTCCTGGGTGAAGGCGGCGAAGCGCTGGTTGCTGGTCTCCAGCGTGTTGCCGAAGCGCACCAGGCCCGGCAGCACGGCGCCGTTGACGAGCGTGTCGGTCACCTGCGTGCGCTGGCTGCGCTCGGTCTCCAGGCCGGTGACCCACTGGTGCTCCTGCGCGGTCTTGAGGTTCCAGCGGCCGCTGAGGCTGGTCTGGTTGTCTTCGACGTCGCTGCGGTCCTGCTGCGTGCGGTCGGTGGTGACACCGGCGATGGCCATGTGGTCGCGGCGATCACTGTTGCGGGTGTTCCTGGAGGTGCCGGTGCCAAAACGCACGGTGAAGCTCTCGCCCACCTTCGGCCGGTAGTCGGCCGACAGGTTCAGGCGCAGGTTGTGGTTCTTCGCGTCGTTCTCGCTGTGCACGTCGCGAAAGCGCGTGCCCTCGGAGTTGAACTGGCTGCTGCCCTCGTTCTGCGACAGGAAGAAGGACGGCGTCAGGTTGAAGTTCAGCGTCTCGCTGTACTTCCAGCGCAGGCGGGCGTTGCCGTTGAGGCTCTTGTTCTGGTTCCCGCTGGTGCCGATCTGGGTGTTCTCCTCGACGACTTCGCCCGTCTCGGTGTCGGTGCGGCGGTTGCCGGAATCGACGTTGTTGTAGAAGCGGCGCACGGCGGCGTTGGTGGAGATGGCACCGACGAACTCGTCGCCGTTGGGGCCGCCCCATTTCAGGTTGCGCGTCCAGCTGGCATCCACCTGCGGCTTGTTGCGGTCCCACCCCACGCCCAGGCGCACCTCGTGGTTGGATTTCTGCAGCGGCTCGCGCAGCACGATGTTGATGGTGCCGGCGATGGCGCGCGTGCCGGTGGCGGCGGTGGGGGCGCGGTAGATCTCGATGCGCTCGATCTGGTCGGGCGGCAGGTCTTCCACGGCGAAGCCGGGCGGCGGGCGCTCGTCATCGATGGTGATCTGCGTGTAGCCGCTGCCCATGCCGCGCATGCGGATGTCGCCGCCGCGGCCCGGGCGGCCGCCGATGGTGACGCCCGGCAGGCGGCGCAGCACGTCGCCCAGCACGACGTCGCCGTATTTCTCCAGGTCCTCGCGCTCGATGACGATCTTGCTGGCCGTGCTGTTGCGCCGGCGGCTGTTGGCGGTGGGGCCGCCGTTCACCTCGACGCGGTCGAGCCGGTTCGCCGGGCCGCTGGCCGCAGGCGCCGGTGGGTTGGCCGCGG
>SEEY01000719.1 GCA_004211235.1 Rubrivivax sp. | reverse complement strand
TATTGGGTGATGTGAGCGGACATTTGTAGTTTTGCTTCTCAAATGGCGGCCTGAGAACTAGAGGGTTTCAGAATGCCTCTCTGCCCGGCTGCCTCAGTCGACCCAACGCGACTCAACCCGGTTGATCCCCGGCCCGACATGGCGCGTGGCATCCGCGGCCGGCTTTGCCGTGGTGTTTGTCCGGCGCACGCCCGGGTGACTCGAGACAGACGGACATCCCGGGGCTAAGCTCAGCGCATGGCCGTCGCACGAACGGTCTTTCATAGAGCGAGGAGACCGCCATGAATTGCTGCGCCCTGATCGCGTTGCTTGCCTTGTCCTGCGTCGGCCTGAGCGGCTGTGCGCATGAACCGGCCAGCGCACCCCGCACCGACGTCTTCATCGACGCCGCCTTCCAGCCGGCCCACGTGCGCATCGACGCCGAGGAAGCCCTCCGGCTCAGTCCGGCGATGAAGCGCTTCGCCGAGACCGAGATTGCTGCCGAAATTCGCGCCAAGGGTGTGCGCGACGGCCTCATCGACGCGCTCTACACCAAGGGCCGGCTGCAGCTGGACTACGACAGCGAGATCACCCGCACCGCCGCCGAGGCCTTCGACGCCCGCCGTGGCAACTGCATGTCGCTGGTGCTGATGACGGCCGCCTTCGCCCATCATCTGAAGCTGCCCCTGCGTTTCAACAGCGTCTTCCTCGAGGAGAGCTGGACGCGGTCCAACGGCATCTTCTTCGTCGCCGGCCACGTCAACATCAGCCTGGGCCGGCCCCAGTCCATGTCGACACGCGTGACCGTCTACGGCGAACCGGAGCTGCTGACCATCGACTTCCTGCCGCCTGAGCAGGTGAAGCGCAACCGCAGCCGTGCGGTGGACGAGTCCACCATCCTGGCGATGTTCATGAACAACCGTGCCGCCGAGGCGCTGTCGGCCGGCCAGCTGGACGACGCCTACTGGTGGACGCGCGCAGCCATCATGACCGACTCGCGCTGGCTGGCGTCGTACAACACGCTGGCGGTGCTGTACCGGCGCAAGGGCCTTTTCGGCGTGGCGGAAGCGTCGCTGCGCCTCGTGCTGGAGCGGGAGCCGCTGAACATCCAGGCAATGTCCAACCTCATCCTGATCCTGACCGATCTGGATCGTCGCAAGGAGGCCGAGACCTACAGCAACCAGCTTGCGCAGATCCAGCCCGTGCCGCCCTACAAGTTCTTCGATGAAGGCGTGGCGGCGATGAAAGCGGGTGAGTACGCCACCGCGCGGCAGTTCTTCCGCAAGGAAGTGGCCCGCGCCGCCTATGTGCCGGAGTTCCACTTCTGGCTGGCCCTGGCCAACTACGGCCTCGGCGACGTCGGCGCCGCGCACGGCGAGATCGCCAAGGCGCTGGAGAACAGCGCGACGACGACCGACCGCCAGATGTACGGCGCCAAGCTGGCCTGGCTGAATGAAATGCGCGACCAGAACCAGCAGCAGCAACGGCGGCGCGAGCTTTTGCGCGGCGCTGCCGGGTCCTAGGCTGAGAGCGTCCTAGATCGGCGCCAGGCCGTGTCGTGCCCGGGCGCGGGCGCAGGCGTCGTCGCCGATGCCCATCGGCGCCCGCTCGCCGAACTCCCGGCAGGGCGAGGGCCGCCACTCGTGGATGCCGCAGCTTGCCTGCGTACCCACCTTGCCGCTGAGCGCGGCGCAGCGTGGCTGGGCGTGGTCGGTGCCTCGCAGCCGCATGAGGCGGCCCGTCAGCTCCACCGCCAGCCCGTCCGGCACGCGGCCGCCCTCGCTCTCGAGCTCGCTGCGGTCGAAGTCGACGCGGAAGCTGGCGCAGCAGGCGCCGCAGCTCAGGCAGGGGTTGTCACTCATGCCGCCAGTGTAGGCAGGCCGTGACACTGGCTCGCATGCGCGCACTCCTCCTCGCCTCCGTCTTCCTGGCCTGTGTCGTGCCGTTGGCCGCGCAGGCCGCCGACCTGACCGTCACGGTGCTGGACCGCAGCGGCAAGCCGCTCGCCGACGCCGTCGTGCTGGCCGACAGCAGCATCCAGGGCGCGCGGCCGGCACCGGTGCTGGACGCGAGCATCGCCCAGGAGAAGCTGAAGTTCGTGCCGGCCGTGACGGTCGTCAGCGTGGGCGCCAAGGTGGCCTTCAGCAACCTGGACAGCTGGGACCATCACGCCCAGGATGACGTGATGGTCCCAGCTGTCCAGGTTGCTGAAGGCCACCTTGGCGCCCACGCTGACGACCGTCACGGCCGGCACGAACTTCAGCTTCTCCTGGGCGATGCTCGC
>SEEY01000718.1 GCA_004211235.1 Rubrivivax sp. | reverse complement strand
ACCGTGGGCCAGGGCACCCGCGTGACGATCACGCGGGTGCCCTGGCCCACGGTCGATTCGAGCTCGAACTCGTTGACGAGCCGCTTGCTGCCGGGCAGACCCTTGCCGAGACTGCCGCCGGTGGTCCAGCCATCCTTCATCGCGAGTTCAAGGTCGGGGATGCCCGGGCCCTGGTCGACGAAGGACAGCGTCAGCCCGGGGCGCAGGCCGTCCTGGCGCAGGCGCCATTCCATGTCGCCGCCGCCGCCGTACACCAGCACGTTGCGCGACAGCTCGCTCGCGGCCGTGACCATCTTGGTCTGGTCGACGAGCGAGAAGCCGAGCTGCTGCGCCAGCTTGCGAACGAACTGCCGGCTTGTGACGACATCGTTCTCGCTGCGAACCGGCACGCTGCCTTCAGTCGTTGTCGGATTCGAGATCATCAGAGTGCTCCTCGGTTGCCAGGCGGAGCAATTCCATGCCGCGGTCGACGTTCAAGGCCGTGCGTACACCGGTCAGCGAGAGGCCGAGTTCCACCAGCGTGATGGCCACCGCCGGCTGCATGCCCACGACGACGGAGTTGGCGCCGAGCACATGGGCGATGCTGGAGATGCTGGCCAGCATGCGGCCGATGAAGGAGTCGACGATCTCCAACGCCGAGATGTCGATCAGGACGCCCGTGGCGCCGGTGCGTTCGATCCGCGAGGCGAGGTCGTCCTGCAGGGCGAGCGCCGTCTGGTCCATCAGGTCGACCTGGATGGTGACCAGCAGGTTGCGACCCAGCTGGAGAATGGGGATGCGCTGCATGTCAGTCGGACGCAGCCGGCGCCGCGGCCGCACCGGCCGCGGCCGGCCTGCCTCGGCTGACGACAAATCCGGCGCGCTTCATCGCCACCTGCAAGGCATCGGCCAGGGAGGCCTTGGTGATGATGCCCTGCAGGTCGATGCCCAGGTGGACGATGGTCTGGGCGATCTGCGGGCGGATGCCGCTGATGATGCATTCGGCGCCCATCAGCCGGATGGCGGTGACGGTCTTCAGCAGATGCTGCGCCACCAGCGTGTCGACGGTGGGCACGCCGGTGATGTCGATGATGGCGATGTTCGAACCGGTGTCGACGATGCGCTGCAGCAGCGCCTCCATGACGATCTGCGTGCGGCCGCTGTCCAGCGTGCCGATCATCGGCACCGCCAGCACGCCGTCCCACAGCTTGATCACCGGCGTGGACAGTTCCAGCAGCTCCTGCTGCTGGCGGGCGATGATTTCCTCGCGGGATCGCTGGTAGGTCGTCACGGTGAACTGGGCCATGGCGTCGATCAGCGTCGACACGTCCCACACGGCGCCGAGCAGCGCGGCCGAGTCGTCGGCCAGCAGGCGCTGCAGGCCCGAGAACAGCGGCTTCTTGAGCCCGAGCACGAAGCGGCTCGTGTCGGCGGCCGTCGAGCCTTGAGCGGCCCGTGAGCGCGACAGGCTGGCGAGCAGGTCACGGGTCTTTCCCCAGGCCTTGTCGTCGAAATTTGCAAGGTTGCCATTGGCGCGCAGGCCGGCCAGCATGGCATCCAGCAGCTGTTCGGTGCTCTGCGTCTCCGCGCCGAGGCTGCGCCCGTGGCCACCGGCCGTCAGCTCGGCCTGCCATTCGGCGAGGACCTCGTCGCGGTGCTGGGCCAGCAGCGTTTCAACGGCCGCACTGTTTTTCTGCATAGGGTTCTCGCCTGTCTTGAGGGGCCGGACTGCCGCAGCGCGGGTCACGTCGCGGCCCCGGATAGTAGGGCGCCTGTCCGACAAGCCGTGTCGGACAACACGCCGTGCGCTTGCGCTATCGGCGCGACAGCGTCAGTCCGATCAGCCGCGACACGACCGCTGCGAGATACATCACACCGACGAACATCTCAAGGCTGGCCAGTGCACGCGCCACCGGACGAACGGGAATGACGTCGCCAATGCCGGTGCTGGACAGCAGCGCGAAGCTGAGGAACATCAGCTCCGTCCAGCTGCGCGGCTGCTCTGCATGCACCGCCGCCGCAAAGCTGCCCGGCTGCAGGGCCTGCAGCACGACGAAGCTGTAAGTGAAGCCCCAGGCCAGCAGCGTGAAGGTGGCACCGGCCGCGAACAGCTCGTCCGTCGTCGCATGCATGTCGCCCATCATGTAGGCGACGAGGCTGCCCGCCGCGTAGAAATAGAACAGCGCCTCCAGCGCCGCCGACCAGGGCAGTGCCGACGGCACTCAGGCCCAGCGGGCCGCCGCGCGTTGCCTCCAGCAGCGGGTACAGCAGCAGGCCGGCGAGTTGCACGACCAGCAGGATGGCCGAGGGATGGCGTCGGGTGGTGGCGAGGAAGTGAAGGTGGCGGCCGGGCATTCAGGGATTCTGCGGCGACCGGATCCAGGTCGACGACAGCGGCACGAACACGCCCGCCGCATCGTCCAGGTCCCAACGCTCCACCACAGCGCCAGTACGGGTTCCGACGCGGATGACATTGACCGAATTGGACGTGCCGCCGCGCAACCGGTGGCTCAGCGCCGTACCGGCCTGCACGGCCCACATCGGCCGCGGCAGGTCCGGCCAGACATCTCGCAGCGGCAGCACGTAGGGCAGATGGATATGGCCGCCGAGCACGGCGTCGGCGCCGGCCTCCGCCCAGCGCTGCACCGCCGGGCCGTGGCCGCGCAGCAGGTTGTCGATGTCGACACCCTTCGTCACCGCCACCGGCTGATGGACGGCAATCAACCGCAGCTGCCCCGGCCGCGCCCGGGCCAGGCGCTGCGCGACGCGCTCGACCTGAGCGGGCGAGACCTCGCCGTTCTTGTGCCGGTAACGCCGGGTCGTGTTGAGCGCGATGACGAGCAGGTCCTCGCACTCGAACTCGCCCTCCAGCGCCTCACCGAAGACACGGGCGAAGCGGCGGTAGGGAGCGAACAGCCGCGTGAAGACGTCGAACAGCGGGATGTCGTGGTTGCCGGGGACGACGAGACGGGCCGGCACGGCCAGGCCGTCGAAAAAGGCCCGGGCCTTGTCGAACTCGACGGCACGAGCGCGCTGCGTGATGTCTCCGGTGACGAGCAGCAGGTCCGGTCGCAACCCGGCGCTGAGGGCTTGCAACGCGGCCAGCGCCGAAGGGCGCTCGGTGCCGAAGTGCGGGTCCGACACCTGCAGCAGCACCGTCATGCAGCCGCCTCCGGTGCGCCCGCATCCGTGTCGGCGCCCTGCGCCTCGCGCCGCTCCGGCGCCATCCCCGGCGACCGGATCAGCATCAGTGGCTGCGCCGCCACCTCGAAGCGCAGCGGCAGCCGCATGTGCAGCACTTCCCCATCGGTCGCCACCTTGATGCGCCGCGCGCCAAAGGCGCGCGCCTTCAAGGTGAGGCGGTGGAAGGCGAAATGCTGCACCTGGTCGGCCTCGCCGAGATGACCGAAGGCGCCACGTGCCAGCAGGGCCAGCAGCGACAGGCGCCCCACCGGCTTGAGCATGACGGCCGCCAGGCAGCCGTCGTCGATGTCGGCCGCGGCGGGCACGCCCACCTGCTCCATCTGCAGCGCGTTGTTGCCGACGAACAGCGTCGCCGTGCGTACCTGCCAGGTCTTGCCCGGCAGCTCGACCTCCAGCCGCAGGCTGCGGTGGCCGCGCAGGATGGTCTTGATGCCGGAGAACAGCGCCACCAGCCGGCTGCGCCCGAATTGCTGCTTCCAGGCCTCGCGGTCCTCCAGCAGTTGGGGATACAGCCCCAGGCTGGCGTTGACGAGGAAGATACGCTCGTTGAGCCGGCCGACCTGCACGGCCACGGCGTCCTGCGTCAACAGCACCTGCAGCGCACCATCGAGCTCGGCCGGGATGCCGTGCGTGCGAGCGAAATAGTTGAAGGTGCCGCGCGGCAGCACGCCGAAGCGGCAGCCGCTGCCCAGCACGGCCTGCGCAACGCCGTTGATCGTGCCGTCGCCACCGGCCGCCACGACGATGCCGTCGACCGCTTGAGCGCGCCGCACCGCGTCATCTGCGGTCTGCGCCAGCGCGTCGGGCCGCTCCACCGGCAGCAGCTCGCAGCGCCGCCCCGCCGCGGCACAGGCCGCCTCGACGGCCGGCCCGAATTCATCGCGGTCGCCCCGCCCGGAAGCGCGGTTGAAGACGACGAACAGGGGCGACGAGGGTGAGTGCATCGCTGCCCCTGGCAATCGGCAGGCCTAGCGTCGCCAGGGCGCGCGGTGGATCGCCTCGGTCGCCTGCGCCTCGGGCAAGGCCTTGGCGAACAGCCAACCC
>SEEY01000717.1 GCA_004211235.1 Rubrivivax sp. | reverse complement strand
TTCGTCGCTCGGCTGGGTCACGTAGCCGGACGGGTTCAGCAGCTTGACGCGGCCGGCGCGGAAGGCCGACACGCGGTGGGTCACGAAGGTCAGGCCGTGTTCTAGTGCGGTGGCACGGCCGGCTGGTTGACCGCCGCCTACCTTGCCAAGGCGCTGCGCCTGCCCGAGCGACCGCACCTGGAAGTGACGCTGCTGGAGTCGCCCGACATCGGCACCGTCGGCGTCGGCGAAGGCACCTTCCCGACCATCCGAAACACGCTGCAGTTCCTCGGCATCGATGAGGCGCACTTCATCCGCGAGACCTCGGCCACGCTGAAGCAGGGCATCCGCTTCGTCGACTGGACGCACACCCCCACGGAGGGCAGGCACCAGCAGTTCTTCCACCCTTTCGAAGCGCCGTTCTATGCCGAGGACGTCAACCTCGTGCCCTACTGGCTGCTGCAGGACGAGGCGACGCGCCCGCCTTTCGCGCAGGCCCTGACGCTGCAGCAGCGCGTGGCCGAGGCCCAGCGTGCGCCCAGGCGCGCAGGCGAGGCGCCCTACACGGCGCCACTCAATTACGCCTACCACTTCGACGCCATCAAGCTGGCCCGGCTGCTGGCCGACCGCGCCAGGGAGCTGGGCGTGCGCCATGAGCAGGGCACGGTGACGGACGTGACGCTGGACGCGCGCGGCGCCATTGCGCAGCTGCACACGCTGCAAGGCCGTTTCGAGGCCGACCTCTACATCGACTGCACGGGCTTTCGCGCCGACCTCATCGGCCGTGCGCTGGGCAGCCCTTTGAAGTCCTGCCGGGGCCAGCTGTTCGCCGACCGCGCGCTGGCCTGCAAGCTGCCCGATGCACGGCCGGACGGGCCCGACGCGCCGCTGGAAAGCTGCACCATCGCCACGGCGCACGAGGCCGGCTGGCTGTGGGAGATCGGCCTGAACGGCGCGCGCGGCATCGGCTGCGTCTATTCGAGCAGCCACATGAGCGACCAGCGCGCGGCGGAGGTGCTGCGCGGCTACATCGGCCCCGGCCACGAGGACGTTGCGCTGCGCAGCATCCCGTTCGCGCCGGGTTACCGCGAGCAGCAGTGGGTGAAGAACTGCGTCGCCGTGGGCCTGTCCGCCGGCTTCCTGGAGCCGCTGGAGGCCACGGGGCTCGTGCTCATCGAGGCGGCCGTCGGCATGATTGCCGAGATGCTGCCGCACAGCGGCCCCATCGAGGCCCCAGCGCGGCGCTTCAACGAGCTGATGGCGCTGCGCTTCGACAACATCATCAACTTCCTGAAGCTGCACTACTGCCTGAGCCAGCGTGACGAGCCCTTCTGGCGCGACAACGCCGACCCGGCCACGATTCCCGAGCGCCTGGCCGACCTGCTGGAGCAATGGAAGCTGCGCCCGCCGGGCCGCTTCGACTTCGTGCTCGACACCGAGACCTTCGCCTTCTTCAACTACCAGTACATCCTGTACGGCATGGGCTTCCACACCGACCTGGCCGCCGGCCGCGCCGACTTCACGCAGGCCGATCAGGCGGCGAAGCTGTTCGCCAAGATCCAGCGCTTCGCCGACCGAGCACTGGTGGAGCTGCCGAGCCATGCGGCGCTGATCCGGCAGATCAACGCGGGGAAATAGCAGGTCGCCAGGCTTGCGGCGGGTGACGTCCGCGCCAGCGCGTCGTGGGGGGCCTCCATGACCGGGCGCAGCCACTCGGCATGAAGCGGGTGCCAGAAACGCAAACGGCCTGATCGAGCGTCAGACCGTCGCGCATCGGGTAATGAAATCAATTACGTGGAGGTTGTTTCTTGAGAGGCTGCATCGTTATTGCCACCACTTCTATCTGCAGTCTTCAAATACACGGCCCGCAGCCCGAACAGGAGCAGAAACTGCACCCAGACTAGGAACAGCGAGATTGCGGCGGCGGAACGAATGCCGCTCTCCGATGCATCGAATACAGCCAACGCAACCAACAAGGCAAGCATTGCCAGCGTCACTGCAAAGCGTGCTTTTGTTCCCACCGCAGACGCGGCCCACTGCACGGGATCGCTAAACACCGATTTCATACTCGCTCCAAAAACGCGGCGTTGCGGCCCAAAGTCTGAGTTCAGCGGCCGCCAGAGGCGGTCCGCTGGAAAGATGTGTTAGGCCTCGCCCGCCGCTTACGCACCAAGTACGGCTCCAACCAAACTGTGTGATTGACAGCGACTGGCGCTGACCTTCGGATGGAAAAGGAAAGCTCTACGCAACCAAATTCGTCAAACCCGCGAACTATCTTGTACTTTCCGACG
>SEEY01000716.1 GCA_004211235.1 Rubrivivax sp. | reverse complement strand
TCGAAGGCGTCCGAGGTGACGAAGGAGAACACGGCGTCGGCTTCATTGCCCTTGCCGCCCTGCTGAGGCTTGCCCTGCTGCTTGCCTTGCTGCTTGCCGTGCTTGCCCGGCTGTGGCTTGCCCTGCCTGCCCGGCTGCCCGTCGGCGCCCTGCGCGCCCTGCTGCGGGCGCTGGCTCTGCTGGCCGCGCGGGCCCTGGCCGTTGCGTGGCTGGTTGCGGCCGCGGCCTTCGCGCTTGGCGCCCAGCTGCAAGCCCTCGCCTTCGCCCGCTGCCTCGGATTGCGCTGGCGCCTGGGTTTCGTCGGCAGGCGCCTGGGCGGCGGCCTGCTCGTGCTGGCGCGCTTCGCGTTCCTGGCGCTTCTCGCGCATCTGGCGCGGACCGCGCGGCTTGCGCTGGCCGGCTTCCGGCGCCGCAGCGCTTGCTTCGGCCGCCACTGCCGGCGCATCGGCTGCCGCCGGCGCGTCCGATGGAGCGGCCGGAGCGGCCTTGGCGGCGCGCGGCTTGCGCGTCTTCGCAGCCGGCTCCGCTGCGGGCGCTGCGGCTTCGGCGGCCGGCGCCGTGGCTTCGGCGGCCGGAGCGGCTGCTTTGCGGGTGCGCTTCGGCTTGGCCGCTGCCGGCTGTTCGGTATCGCTCACGGGCGCAGCTTCCGCTGGAGCGGCTGCGGCTGCGGCGGCCGGCTTGCGGGTGCGCTTCGGTTTGGGGGCGGGAGCGCCTTCGGCCTCGACGGGCTTGTCGTTCGGTTCAGTTGGATTCATCGTTCGTATCTTTATTGTGCTGTTCCGGCCCAGCGGCTGTCGCCGTCTCCCGGTTGAGTATGGGGACTTCGACAGGCGTGGCGCCCGTCTCGGTATCTGTCTCGTCGGCGTCCGCTGCCGCGGCCGCCCTGTCAAAGTTGTCGTTCAGTGCCGCTTCCAGCGCCTCGAGGCTGCGGCTGTCCGGCCCGTCGCTCACTGCCTGCAGCGGCGGCAGTTGCGACAGCGAGGCCAGGCCCAGGTCGTCAAGAAATTGCCTGGTCGTGCCCAGCAGCGCCGGGCGCCCCACCACTTCGCGGTGGCCGAGCACGTCGATCCAGCCGCGGTCTTCGAGCAGCTTGATCGTCTGCGAGTTTACGGCCACACCGCGGATCTCCTCGATATCGCCGCGCGTGACCGGCTGGCGGTAGGCGATGATCGCCAGCGTTTCCAGCGTCGCGCGCGAATACTTCGGCGGCTTCTCGGGCGACAGGCGGTCGAGATAGGGCTTCATCTCGGGCCGGCTCTGGAAGCGCCAGCCGGACGCCAGGCTGACGATCTCGATGCCGCGCCCCTGCCAGTCCTGGCGCAATTCTTCCAGCAGAATCTTGATCGTGTCGCTACCGACACCGGCATTGAGCTGGCGGCCGCCCGCATCGACCTCGGCAAAGAGCTTTTTCATGCCGTGGATCGTCATCGGCTCGCGCGCGCACAGCAAGGCGGTCTCGAGGACGCGCTTGGCCTCGTCAGTATTCATATCGCGGTGTCGTCACGCTCGAATGCAAGAACATCAAAACAAGTACGTTTGCGGATGCCTGCCGCGGGCTCGACAAGCCGCGGGCTGTGCGGAGATGCTGCGCTCGGTACTCTGGAATCCGGGACCCGGGGCTGGAATGCGCCGGGCTGACAAAGGTGGCAGGCTTGGCGCCGGCCACGGCTGCCCACGTGCCAGGCGGGCGGTAGCTGTTGGTCTTTCAGGAGAAACGCGGACTCGCGCAAGACGCGGGTAGGCAACGTCGTTTCCGACAACTAGCGGCCATTGTAACCGATAAAACACGGGAATGGACAAGGCTCGGGGCAAGCCCGTGTACGAATGCCCTATTTGATCAAGCGATGGACAGCTTTTCCGACAAAATCGCCGACACACCCAGGAAGGCCGGGTAGTCCGCCGTGATCACATAGGTCGGGACCTGGGCCAGGTAGCCGCTGAAGCGCCCTTTCTGCTCGAAGCGGCGGCGGAACGACGAAGCGGCGAAGCGCTCGCCCAAGCGCGGCACGATGCCGCCGCCGATGTAGACGCCGCCCTGGGCGCCGAGGGTGATGGCGAGGTTGCCGGCGGCGGTGCCGAGCATCCCGCAGAAGGCTTCGAGCACCTCGTCGCAGAGCGCGCATTCGCCAGACAGGGCGCGGCGCGAAATCTCGGGCGCCGGCAGGCTGCCGGGACGGCCGGCACGCTCGCTCAGCGCGCGGTAAATCAGTTCCACGCCGGCGCCCGAGATTTCGCGCCGCGCCCTGTCTGGCGAATGCGCGCTCTGCGACG
>SEEY01000715.1 GCA_004211235.1 Rubrivivax sp. | reverse complement strand
CATGTGCGCGCTGACCGGGGTGCTGATGAAGAGGAACAGCGTAATGAGCAGCTCGTGCAGGCTGGGCGCGCCATGCGCGGCGAAATACAGCATGGAGGCCACCAGCATGCCGCCCACGCCCAGCGTCGACGCCTTCGACGGCCCGTGCAGGCGGGTATAGAAGTCCGGCAGCCGCGCCAGGCCCCACGATCCCAGCAGCGCAAATACCGCGCCGGCCACGAGGAAAAACGAAACCAGCGCTTCGGTCAGTGTCGACATGGTGCTTCCCTCACTCGATGATGTCGCCGCGCAGCAGGTACTTGGCCAGCATCGCGGTGCCGACGAAGCCCACCATCGCCATCAGCAGCGCGATCTCGAAATAGGCACGGCTGTTTTGCTGTATGCCGAACAGCACCAGCAAGGCCATTGCATTGATGTACATGGTGTCGAGCGCAAGGATGCGGTCCGGCAGGTCGGGGCCGCGCAGCAGCCGGTACAGGTTCAGCAGCAGCGCGGCGCCGACCAGCACCGAGGCGATCAGGATGGCAGTGTTCAGCATGCGAATATTTCCTTCAGTGGGCGTTCATAGCGTTGCCTGATTTCGGCGATAAGGCCGGCTTCGTCGCCGACGTCGAGCGCATGGACCAGCAGCCAGCGCTTGTCCTCGCTGATCGTGGCCGACACGGTGCCCGGCGTGAGCGTAATGATGCAGGCCAGCGTGAACACCGCGTACGGCTCGCGCAGGTCGACCGGCACCCGGACGAAGGCCGGGCGCAGCGCCGAGCGCGGCCCGACGATCAGGCGGGCGACGGTCAGGTTGGCGACGACGATGTCGAACAGCACGGTCAGCAGCAGGCGCAGCGCCAGCACGGGCCGGTAGAGCCCTACCCGCCGTCCCATCAGGCGGGCGAACAGGTAGGGAATGGCCCATCCGAGAAAAGCGGCCAGCAGCAGGTGGGCCGGCGCCAGCGTGCTGTTGAGCATCAGCCACGTCGCCAGCAGCACGGCCGACGCGTACGGGTAGGGAAACCAGCGCGCGAGCTTCATGGGCGTTCTCCGCTGGGAATGACCGCGGGCTGCAGCACGCTGGCGATGTAATCGGCGGGCTGCAGCAGCTGGCGCGCGGTTGCCGCCGCATAGTCGGCTGCCGGCCCCGCCGCCACGCTCAGCGCAACGATGCAGCCGAGCAGCACCAGCGCCGGCAGGGTGTCGGCCGCCATCGACTTCGCCGGCTGCCAGGCCTGCGCCGGTTCGTCCGTCGTATGCCAGAACACCAGGCTGCCGGCGCGCGCCATGGCGACCAGCGCCAGCAGTGCGTTGCCCAGCACCACCGCCCAGATCAGCCCCGCGCTGTCCTGCGCCTGCGCCGCCTGCAGCAGCATGACCTTGCCGAGGAAGCCCGACAGCGGCGGCAGCCCCACGACCGCGATGGCGGCGACGAAGAACAGCGCGCCCAGCAGCCGGGGATGCGTGGGCGCCGCGCCGCGCGCGATGTCGTCGCCGCCGTCGTTGCGGCGGCGGCGTATCAGGTCGATCAGCAGGAACAGCAGGCTGATCACCAGCGTGCTGTGCAGCAGGTAATACAGCGCTGCAGCGATGGCTGGCGCCGAGAACATGCCGACACCGACGCAGATGATGCCGACCGAGGCGATGTTCAGGTAGCCGGCCATGGTGCGCAGGTTGCGGCCGGCCACGATGCCGAAGGTGGCGATGGCCACCGTCATCAGCGCCACCGGCAGCAGCCATGCCTCGTAGACGCCGGCGGCCACGCCCGAGGCCGGGCCGAACACCAGCGTCGCCACGCGCAGGATGGCGTAGACGCCGACCTTGGTCATGATGGCGAACAGCGCGGCGACCGGCGCCTCGGCCGCGCTGTAGGCGCGCGGCAGCCAGAAGTACAGCGGGAACAGCGCCGCCTTGACCGCGAACACCAGCAGCAGCAGCAAGGCGCCGGCGCGGATCAGGCCCGCGTCCGCCGCCGGCGCCGCGGCGATCTTCTGCGCCATGTCCGCCATGTTCAGCGTGCCGGTCATCGCGTACAGCAGGCTGACGCCGACCAGGAACAGGAAGGAGCCGGCGAAATTGATGGCCACATAGTGCAGGCCGGGCAGCAATTGGCCGTTCTTGCCGCCATGCAGCAGCAGGCAGTAGGACGCGATCAGCAGCACCTCGAAGAAGACGAAGAGGTTGAACAGGTCGCCGGTCAGGAAGGCGCCGTTGATGCCCATCAGCTGGAACAGGAACAGCGCATGGAAATGCGCGCCTTCTTCATCGCGCCCGCGCATTGCGTGCAGCAGGCTGCACGC
>SEEY01000085.1 GCA_004211235.1 Rubrivivax sp. | reverse complement strand
GAAGCCGAGGCCGACGTGGCCGAGGCCGAGGGCCTGATGGCCGAAGGGGACCTGGAAGCCGCCCTGGCCAAGCTGGCCCACGCGGTGCAGACCGACCCGGCCAACGAGACCGCGCGGTTCGACTACGTGAAGGCGCTGCTGGAGCTGGGCCTGCTGCAGGACGCCCGGGCGGCCTTCGCCCCCGTGGCTGCGCGGGCGGCCGACACCATCGTGCCGCATGCCCGCTTCGCCGCGCTCGCCACCTGGCTGACCGCGCTGGAAGACGCCGCCGGGCAGGACGAGGCAGCGCTGCAGGCGGCCATCGCGGCCAACAAGCGGGACTTCGACGCCCGCTACACGCTGGCCCAGGTGCACCTGGCCGGCCAGCGCTTCACGGCGGCCATGGACGAGCTGCTGGAAATCATCATGCGCGACAAGGCCTGGAACGGCGAGGCGGCGCGCAAGATGTACGTGGCCATCCTCGAGCTGCTGACCCGGCCGGCGCCCAAGCAGGCCGCAGAGGCGAAGACCGGCACGCTCGAGCTTGCCGGCAAGGCCGCCGTGGTGCACAGCGACCCGCTGATCGACCAGTACCGCCGCAAGCTGTCGATGGCGCTGTTCTGACGGGAGCCACGGGGCGGGCCAGCGCCGCTCCCAGCATTCAGACCACGCTGTCCCACGGCGCCGACAGCCGCACCGCGCCGTTGATGATGCCGACCATCGAATAGGTCTGCGGAAAGTTGCCCCACAGCTCGCCCGTCCGGACATCGAGGTCCTCGCTCAACAGGCCGACATGGTTGCGGCGGGCCAGCAGGGCTTCAAAGGCCTCGCGGGCCTCCTCCTTGCGGCCGATGCGGGCGAGCGCATCGACGCGCCAGAACGAGCAGACGTTGAACGCCACCTCGGGCCGGCCGAAATCGTCCTCGGCCTCGTAGCGGCGCATGAACGGGCCGTCGCACAGCGAGGCTTCCATGGCGTTGACCGTGCTGATGAAGCGTGGATCCTGGCGCGGCAGGAAGCCGACCTCGCCCATCAGCAGCACGCTGGCATCGAGATCGCGGCCGCCGAGGCTTTCGGCAAAGGCCTGGCGCTCCTCGTTCCAGGCCTGCGTGGTGATGGCGGTGTGGATGATGGCCGCGCGCTCGTACCAGAGCGCGGCGCGGTCACTGAGCTTCAGCACCGCCGCGATGCGGGCCAGGCGGTCGCAGGCGGCCCAGCACATCAGCGCCGACGAGGTGTGGACCCGGGCGCGCGTGCGCAGTTCCCAGATGCCGGCGTCGGGCTGGTCATGCAGCGCCCAGGCGCGCTCGCCCATCATCTCCAGCGCGGCGAAGTCGGCCGCATTGCCCTGGCGGAAGAGGCGGTGGTCATGGAAGGCCTGGGCGGCGCCGAGCACGACGTTGCCGTAGACGTCATGCTGGAAATGCTCCTGCGCCTGGTTGCCCACGCGCACCGGCCCCATGCCGCGGTAGCCGGCCGCGCGAGCGATGACGGACTCCGGCAGCGACTTCTCCAGGCCGATGCCGTAGAGCGGCTGCACATGGCCGCCCTCGGCGCTGCGCACGGCGTTGTAGAGCCAGTCGAGGTAACCCTCCATCGTGCCCATCTCGCTGAGGCTGTTCAGCGCGCGCACGACGAAGAAGGCGTCGCGCAGCCAGCAGAAGCGGTAGTCCCAGTTGCGGCCGCTGTTGGGCGCCTCGGGGAGGCTCGTGGTCATGGCGGCGACGATCGCGCCGGTCTCCTCGAACTGGCAGAGCTTGAGCGTGATGGCCGCGCGGATGACGGCCTCCTGCCATTCGAGCGGCACGGCCAGGCGGCGCGTCCAGTGGCGCCAGTAGAGCGCCGTCTGCTCCTCGAATTCACGCGCGGTGTCGTCGATGCCGCCGGCCAGCGTCTCGTCCGGCCCGAGCAGCAGGCTGACCGGCCCGGTCAGCGAGAACCAGGTGCCGTCGACCAGGTAGGTGATGGGCACGCTGGTGTTCAGGCGCAGCGTGATCTCGGGCATCACGAAGCGCAGGTGGTGGCTGCCGCGCGTCAACGTGGGCGGCGTCGCGCCCCAGTCGCCATGCGGGCGCACGGTGAAGCGCACCCGCGGATGGCCGGCCAGCGGCCGCACCCGGCGCACCAGTTGCGCGGGCCGGAAGGCGCGGTCGCGCTGGAAGAAGCGCGGCGCGAAATCGACGATCTCGATGCCCTGGCCGCGGTCGTCCCACAGCCGGGTGCGGACGATGGCCGTGCCCGGGTCGTAGGTCTGCTCGCTGCTGATGAGCCCCTCCAGTTCCACCGTCATCGCGCCGTCCAGCGGCAGGCCGTCGGCGCTGTGCAGCAGGGCGTCGAAGACGGGCGTGCTGTCGAAGCGGGGCATGCAGCACCAGACGATGCTGCCGCGGCTTTCGACGAGGGCGCTGACCGTGCAATTGCCGATCAGCGCGAGGTCCATTCCTGCGCGCGGACGCGGGAACGTGGGCAGTGCGGGCATGTCTACCTTTCAAGGCACGCCGATTGCTGCAGCGCAGCACGACATGGCAACTTTTACAAATACACAGAGATCCGGCATGAGGCTTTTCAACCTGTCCTGGCGATGGCCATTCCGCTTGCAGCTCCGCTTCCTGCTGCCACTGGTGGTGGTGTTGATCGCCGCGTCCAACGTGGCGGTGCCGCTGATGGATCAGGTCACCCTGCGCTGGTTCAGCCGAGACCTCAACAGCCGGGGGATGCTGGTAGCCAACGCGCTGTCGGATTCCGTCTCCGAAGCGCTGCTCGCAGGGCAAACGACGCGCCTGCAGGCACTTTTCGACCGGACCCTGCAGGACGAACGGCTGTTCGCCATCGGCCTGTGCAGCACCAGCGGCCAGCTGCTGCAGCGCACGGAGAGCTTTCCGTCGACGCTGTCCTGCGCCGCCTCCGCCAAGGTCGCCGCCCAGGCCGAGCCGCGGCTGGCACTGTCCGGCGGCCCCGTCCACGTCGGCGTGCACGACGTGATGCACTCACCCGCCTCGCCGGCCCTGGGGCCGGTGCTGCCGGCCGACCCGGCATCGGCAGCCTTTGCCGACCTTCCTGCACATGCCCAGGACGCCACGTCGTCCGTGGCAGCGGCGCCCGCCGAGCCGGTGCTGGTGGGTCAGCTCGTGCTGCTGCACGACATGAGCTTCATCGAGCGGCGCAGCCAGGACACCCGCCGCTATCTCGTCGGCCTGATCGTCGGGCTGGGGCTGGTGATCGCCGTCATCACCGTGGCCGTGGCGCAGCTGAGCTGGCGCGGCTGGGTCAATGGCACCCGGGCGCTGATGCGCGGCGAGGGCCTGCTGAGCCCGCTGCTGTCGGACCCGGCCTCCGCACCCGACGTGGCGCCGGAACTGGCACCGCTGGCCGCCGAACTGCGCGCCCGCATGCGCGACCTGGAGGACGAGTTCCGCCGCGCGCAGGGCGTGCAGTCGGAATGGAATGCCGAGCGCCTGCGCGCGCTGCTGAACACGCACATCAGCGGCGACCAGGTGATCGTCGTCTCCAACCGCGAGCCCTACATCCACGACCGCGGCCCCGACGGCATCATCGTCAAGCGGCCGGCCAGCGGCCTGGTGACGGCCGTGGAGCCGGTGATGCGCGCCTGCTCCGGCACCTGGGTGGCGCACGGCAGCGGCACGGCGGACCGCGAGGTCGTCGATGCGAACGACCGCCTGCCGGTGCCACCCGGCCATGACGACTACTGGCTGCGCCGCATCTGGCTGACGCCCGAGGAGGAGCAAGGCTACTACTACGGCTTCGCCAACGAGGGCATGTGGCCGCTGTGCCATGTGGCCCACGTGCGACCAGTGTTCCGCGAGTCCGACTGGGAGGCCTACAAGGCCGTCAACCAGCGCTTCGCCGACGCCGTCGTGGCCGAGGCGCGCAGCGAAGACCCGGTCGTGCTGGTGCAGGACTACCACTTCGCGCTACTGCCGGCGATGGTGCGGGAGAAGCTGCCGCAGGCGACCATCCTGACCTTCTGGCACATCCCCTGGCCCAACCCCGAATCCTTCGGCATCTGCCCGTGGCGCAAGGAGATCCTGGAAGGCATGCTGGGCAGCACCATCCTCGGCTTCCACACGCGCTTTCATTGCAAGAACTTCATCGAGACAGTGGACCGCTACCTGGAGGCGCGCATCGAGCATGAGCACTCGACCATCGCCTTCCGGGAGAAGGAAACGCTGGTGGAGAACTACCCGATTTCCATCGAATGGCCCGAGGAGGAAGCCGTGAGCCGCTGGCCGTCCGTCGCCGTGTGCCGGCAGCGCGTGACCGAGCGGCTGGGCTTGCCGGCCGACATGTGCCTGGCCGTGGGCGTGGACCGGTTCGACTACACCAAGGGCATCCTGGAGCGGCTCAACGCAGTGGAGCGCCTGCTGGAGAAATGGCCGCAGTGGATCGGCCGCTTCGTCTTCGTGCAGGTGGCCGCGCCGACGCGCTCGGCGCTGGAGGAATACCGCAGCTTCCAGGAGCGCATCCAGCGCGTCACCGCGCGCATCAACGAGCGCTTCAGCCGGCCCGGCTACCTGCCGGTGCACCTGTTGGCCAGCCACCATGAGCCCGACGCCGTCAACGAGCTGTTCCGCGCGGCGGACATCTGCGTCGTCACCAGCCTGCATGACGGCATGAACCTGGTGTGCAAGGAGTTCGTCGCCGCGCGGGACGACCTGCAGGGCGTGCTGATCCTGAGCCGCTTTGCCGGCGCGGCGCGGGAGCTCGCGGAGGCCTTGATCGTGAACCCGTATCACGTCGAGGAAACGGCCGATGCGCTGCACCGCGCGGCCAGCATGCCGGCCGCCGAGCAGCGTGAACGCATGGCCAGCCTGCGCAGCACGGTGCGGGAGTCCAACGTCTTCCGCTGGGCCGGGCGCATGCTGCTCGACGCTGGCCGCTGGCGCCTGCGGGCGCGCATCGAGGCGCGCGTGAAGCGCCATCAGATCGGGTGACCGCCATGCAGCATCTCTTCACCCCTGACGGCGAGGCGGCACTGGCGGCCGTGCTGCGGCTGCGGCCCTTGATGGCCTTCGACTTCGACGGCACGCTCGCACCCATCGTGGCGCGGCCCGACGACGCCCGCATTGCCGCGGCCGTCGCCCAGCGGCTGCAGGCGCTGGCGGCGCGGCTGCCGGTGGCCATCGTCACCGGGCGCAGCCTGGCGGACGTGCGCGGCCGCCTGGGCTTCGAGCCGCAGTTCATCGTCGGCAACCACGGCGCCGAGGAAGACGGCGCCGGCGCGGCGCACACCCTTCTTGCCGCGCCGTTGGACGGCCTGCGCGAGCGGCTGCAGGCGCAGCAGCAGGCGCTGCAGGCCGGCGGCATCGCCGTGGAGGACAAGGGGCTGTCGCTGGCGCTGCACTACCGGCTGGCCCGCGACCCCGCCGCGGCGCAGCGGCTGATCGCCGGGCTGCTGACGCCCGAGCCCGAAGGCCTGCGCTTCTTCGCCGGCAAGATGGTGGTGAACGCCGTCGCAGCCGACGCGCCCGACAAGGCGGATGCGGTGCAGGCGCTGGTGGCGCGCAGCGGCGCTGCCGCGGCGTTCTTCGCGGGCGACGACGTCAACGACGAGCCGGTGTTTGCCGCCGCGCCGGCCCACTGGCTGACCGTGCGCATCGGCTGCGACGACCCGTCCAGCCGGGCGCGCTTCTGCCTGGATGGCCCGCAGGAGATGGCGTTGCTGCTGGGGCGGGTGCTGGCACAGCTCGGTTGACGCGGCCCTCCGCAGGGGCCCAGCCGCCCCATCTGGCTTGACACGGCCGCTATCGCAGGGCCCAATTAGCCAGACTTAGCCAACCCCGCCGAATGTCATGAACGCCGTCAACATGCTCGAAGCCAAATCCAGCCTCTCGCGGCTGGTGGAAGCTGTGGAAAGCGGCGCGGCGACGGAGATCGTCATCGCCCGCAACGGCCGGCCGGCAGCTCGGCTGGTGGCCATTGCCGCCGCTCGTCCGGCAGCCGCGCGCATCGGCATTGCCAAGGGCCTGTTCGACGTGCCTGACGACATCGACGCCCACAACGCCGATGTCGCCCGGCTGTTCGGCGCGGCCGACGCGTGAACCTGCTGCTGGATACGCACATCGCGCTATGGGCGCTGACGGACAGCCCTCGCTTGTCGACCCAGGCACGTGAGCTGATCCTGGCGCCGGGCAACACCGTCTGGGTGAGCGCGGCCTCGGTGTGGGAGATCGCCATCAAGCATTCGCTCGGGCGCGGGGACATGCCCGTGTCGGGCGCGCAAGCGTTGGCGCTGTTCGAGCAAGCCGGCTTTGCGCTGCTCGCCGTCTCGGGCGCCCATGCTGCGGCTGTCGAACAGTTGCCCGCCCACCACGCCGACCCCTTCGACCGCATGCTGGCCGCCCAGGCACTGACGGAGCCCCTGCGCCTTCTGACGCATGACGCGATGCTGGCGCGTTACAGCGATACGGTCATCCTGGTGTGATGGCCTCGATTGGCGCCGCCGCTATCGCAGCGCCGTAGGTTGGGGTGAACGCAGTGAACCCCAACGCGCTCAGCAACCCCTGAGCGAGGGGCTCACAGCATCTCCGCAGCGATCAACCTGACCGGCGCGCTGCCGTAGCCGAGGAACTGCTCGTGGAAGGCCTTGAGCTGGAAACCGGGCCTGGACTTCAGCTGCTCACGCAGCGCAAAGATCTCGCTGTAGCCGCTGAAATAGCTGGTCAGCTGCACGGACGTGAGCTGCACACGGCGCCACTTCTCGACGGCCTCGCGTTCGGTCTGGAAGGCCTGGCGCACCAGCAGGTCCAGCGCGTCCTTCTCGCTCATGCCAAGCACGTGGACGCTGTAGTCGAGGACGGTGTTGGTGACCGAGCGCAGATGCCACTTGCCCCACATCAGCGTCATCTCCGCGCCATGCCCGTCAGCCGCGCCGTAGCCGCTCTCGATCATCATCCGCTCGCCGTAGACGGCCCAGCCCTCCACCATGGCGCCGTTGCCGAACAGCGCCTTGACCTTGCCCGGCGCCTTGTTGGCGTAGACGAGCTGGGTGTAGTGGCCGGGGATGGCCTCGTGGATGTTCAGGATCTGCAGGATCCAGTGGTTGTATTCCCGCAGCGAACTCTCGGCGGCCTCGTCGGACAGGCCGTCCAGCGGCGTCACGTTGTAGTAGGTGCGGTCCTGCGGCCGGTAGGGGCCGGGCGCCTCGATGCCGGCGCCGGCCACGCCGCGCTGGTACTCGGGCGTCTCGCGCACGACGAGCGGCTTGCCGGGGTCGAGCGTCAGCAGATCGTGCTCGCGGATCCAGGCTTCCAGCTGAGGGATCTGCGCGCGGATCTCGTCGACGAAACGCTCGCGGGCGACGTGCCGCTCGCTGAGCTTGGCGATGACGCGGCCGATCAGCGCGAAACGGTCGGCCGGCGGCGCTTCGGCGCCGATGACCGTCGGCCACAGCCCTTCAGCCTGCGCCTGCATGCTGGCCAGCACCTCCTCCCGTCGCTGCAGCGCCAGTTCGTAGGTCTCACGCGCGCTGCGGGCGGACTGGATGTCGTGCTGGAACTTGGGCTCGTACAGCGCCGCGCCGAGGCGGAAGCTGCGCTTCGCCGACGGCAGCAGCGCCTTCAGGTGCGCCTGCCAGCCGGCGACGGCCTGGCGGGCGGCGCGCAGTTCGGGCTGCATCAGCGCGCCCAGGCCGACCTGCTGCGCGCGGGACTCGACGTCGTCCAGCACCGCCAGCACACCGGGCGCCTGCTGCAGCGCCAGCTCGGTGTGCTCGCGCGTCACGCCGGAAAGACTCCTGCGTGCCTCGGCGTAGAAGGCCGGCAACTGGCGGATGCGCGCCCGCAGCGCCTTGACGCGCTGCTGCTCGGGCGCCCAGTCGGTGTTGAGGATGACGTCGATGCTGCCCGCCGGGTTGTGCTCGGACGGGTTCCAGGCCCATTCGCGCAGCACGTCCAGGCGCCAGAGGTCGCTGGCGACCTTGGCGCTCAGCATGGCGGCGTCCATGCGGTCGCTGGGCGACAGGCCGCCCGTCGTCAGGCCGTCGAAGCGGCCTTGCCATTCCTTCAGGAAGGCGCGGCGGCGCTGGCGCTGCGCGGCGCTGGGCAGGGCCAGCCGGTTGGCGAACTCGAAGCGGCCGGCGGCGACGGCGGCATCGGGGTCGAGCTGCCACAGGCCTTCGATGAAGCCTTCGCTGGTCGTGCTGAAGGAGGACGCCTCCCTGGCCAACGCAGGCAGCGCCACGGCGATTCCCAACGCCGCAAGATCACGCCGCCTCATCCCGCCGGCCGGCCGCCCGAAGGCGGGATGCGCTCCCCCAGGGGGCAGGTCGCGAAGCGAGCGTGGGGACTTGGTCACGTCATCGCCTCTTCCAGCGCGTCCACGAACATCTTCGCCACGTCGAAGCCGCTCTGGTCCGTGATCTCCTGGAAGCAGGTCGGGCTGGTGACGTTGATCTCGGTGACGTTCTCGCCGATGACGTCCAGGCCCACCAGCAGCAGGCCGCGCGCCGCGAGGATGGGGCCCAGGTGCTCGGCGATCTCGCGGTCACGCGAGGTCAGCGGCCGGGCCACGCCCTTGCCACCGGCTGCGAGGTTGCCGCGCACCTCGCCGCCCTGCGGAATGCGCGCCAGGCAGTGCGGCACCGGCTTGCCGCCGATGATGAGGATGCGCTTGTCGCCCTCGGCAATGGCCGGGACGAAGCGCTGCACCATCACCGTCTGCGCGCCGTCCTTGTTCAAGGTCTCGATGATGCTGCCGAGGTTCAGGCCGTCGTCCTTGACGCGGAAGATGCCCATGCCGCCCATGCCGTCCAGCGGCTTGAGGATGATGTCGCGCTGCTCGGCGTGGAAGGCGCGGATCTCGGCCGCGTCGCGCGTGACGAGCGTGGGCGAGATGAACTCGGGGAACTCGAGGATGGCGAGCTTCTCGGGGTGCTCGCGCAGGCTGCTCGGGCGGTTGAAGACGCGCGCGCCCTCGCGCTCGGCCTGGCTGAGCAGGTGGGTCGTGTAGAAGAACTCGCTGTCGAAGGGCGGGTCCTTGCGCATCAGCACGGCGTCGACATCGGCCAGGGCCAGGTCGGCGGTGGCCGTGACGGTGAACCAGTCGTCCGGATCACCGGTCAGCGCGATCTCGACCGCAGCCCGCGCCGTGACGCGGCCGCCACGCAGCCAGACCAGTTGCTGCGGCTCGCAGGCCAGCAGCGTGTGCCCACGCCGGGCCGCCTCGCGCATCATCGCGAAGGTCGAGTCCTTGTAGGTCTTGAAGGTGGAAAGCGGGTCGGCAACGAAGAGCAGCTTCATGGTCTGGACGAGGGCTGGAAAGGCATCGGCCAGTGTTGCACAGGGCCGCCGTCAGGCGCGCAGGTAAGGGCTCAATCCGGTCTCCGCGTGTTCGGCAATCTGGCGCCAGTGCTCGCGCCGCTGCCTCGCCCGCGGGCGATGCTTGGCGCGCAGTTCGGCCAGCGGCGCGACGGCAGCGGGAACGGGCATCTCCAGCCCGTGGCGCCCGGCGCAGCGGCCGCCGAAGCCGAGCCAGAAGTCGTCATAGGACCGCTTGAAGCTGGCCACCCAGCTGGGCTCGAACGCGATCTGGCAGGTGTCGCGCACGCCAATGATGCGCTGCTGGCCGAGCGCTGCTGCTACGCCATTGAGCCCGGCGAGTACGAAATAGGCGGGCGAGTTCTGCGGAAAGTCGGCCCGGAATTGCGCCAGTTCCGGCGAGTCGGACGGCCGCGACTGGTTTCGCGTGACGAACAGCACCGGGCCACGCCCCAGGTCTGCGCCGAGGCGTCCAGCGTCGACCCACGCGAAGGACATCTCATGCAGGGTGCGGCCCTCGCGACACAGCACGAGGCTGAGCGGCCCCTCGTGGCGGGTGGCGCCGTTGGCGCCGAGGCGGATCTCCCAGCCGGCCGCATGGCGCCACAGTGGCAGGCCATCGCCGTGCAGGGCCTGCAGGAGGGCCGGCGTGAAGTGCGCCTGCTCGAAGCGGAAGTGGTCCAGCACGCAGGCCATGCGCTCCGCGGGGCTGAATCCGCGCGACAGGAAATGCCGGTGGCTGATGAAGAACAGCGGGTTGGCCTGCGGCTGGGCCGCCATCAGCTGCGCAAATGCAGGCACCGCGAAGAGCTCGGGCAGCAACGCCGGCCCGCGCAGCATCCGGCCGGCGCCCCACAGCACGCGGACGCCGTCGGCCAGCCCCTCGGCGCGGGTCTGCTGCCAGGCGTGCAGGGCGACCCGCGTCAGCAGCTGCAGGCCGCTGGGCGGCATGGCAGTGGCGTATTCGGAAACGGCAGTGGGAATCAACCGGGGACCCAGAAGCAGAGCTGCCGACGAAGTTGCGACAGTTCCCTGCAAGCTAGCAATAGACGCGCCCAGACAGCGCCACGCCCCCCGGCTCGAAGGGGGCACCCTGCCGAAGACGAACTAGGACAGCCGACGCCGGAAAGTGCTCACCAAACTGGCCAACCCACCGGCTGCCGCGCCCCAAAAGGCG
>SEEY01000714.1 GCA_004211235.1 Rubrivivax sp. | reverse complement strand
CGGCGGCCACCGCGTAGAAGGCGCTTTCGGCCCGCGACACGGCACGCAGTTCGCGCAGCGGCAGGCCGGCCCAGGCCTTGATGCCGCGCTCCAGCTGGCGCAGGCTGCGCCCGGCCGCGCTGGTGGCCGCACGCACGGCCAGCGCCTCGGTCCACGCGGCATACCGATGGCCCGGCTGCTGGGCGCCGAGCGCCTGCCAGCGCGGCAGCAGAAAGGCTTCCAGCAATTGCAGCCGCGCGCCGTCGTCCGCCGCGGCCGACATGGCCTCGACCCAGTCGCGCCAGTCGGCCGGCAGCTGCTCGCGCGGGTCGACGATGCGGTTCACGTGGCGGTCCAGCGCGATGCCGGTCAGCGCGGTGAAGGCGTCAGGCAGCATCAGCAGCTTGAAGGCGCACATCTCGCCCGGGTTGCGGGTGTGCGAGGGCAGCGTGAACGGCCCGCCGAACAGCACCGGCGCGTGCTGCCGCTCGGGCGGTGGCACGGAGAAGCCGGGCGTCGCCAGCCATTCGCTGCTGCCCGCGGCCCACCAGAACAGGCTGACCAGCGGCGTCGCGGGGAAGTAGTTCTCGCGCTGCACGGCGTCGAGCGCGCGGCCCCTCGTGTCGCGCAGCATCACGGCGCGCACGCAGCCGGCCAGCGCCATCGGCGGCAGCCAGAGTCGGGTGGAAGGCGCGTCGACCAGCATGGGAGTTTCAGTGTCGCATTCGTTCAAGACCTGACGCCGCCGTCAGCCGCAACATGCGGGCCATGACAACCACGACCGTGAACGACCTCCCGAGCCACCCCGAACGCTGGTGGGGCCTGCCCGTGCTGGCCGCCATGAAGCGCGATTACCTTGCCGTCATCGCCGCCCAGCGGCCGCTCGGCGGGCTGGTGCGCCAGCGCATCCTCGGCGAGTGCTGGGTCGACGTGTTCGACCCCGAGCTGGTGCGCGCGCTGCTGGTGGACAACGCCGACGCGCTGCTGCGCTGGCGGCGCGGCGTCGAGGTATTCGCCGGGCTGATGGGCCAGTCCGTGCTCGTCACCGAGGGCGCGACCTGGCAGCGCCAGCGCCGCATGCTGATGCCGGCGTTCACGCCGAAGCGCGTGGCCGGCTATGCCGTGCTGATGACCGACGCCGCCACGGCCGCGCTCGACCGCGTCGCCGACGGCGTTGTCGACATGGATCCGCTGCTCAGCCACCTGACGATGGACGTGATCTCGCGCACGCTGTTCAGCACGCCCATCTGTGCCGACACCTCCGCCGCGGCCGACGCCGTGCAGGTGCTCAGCGAGACGGCGCTGCGCGAGATGTTCTGGCCGATGACGCTGCCCGACTGGCTGCCCCTGCCCGGCAAGGCCGCCAAGCGCCGTGCCGCGAGCTTGATGCACGGCCTGCTCGCGGGCCACATCGATGCGCGCCGGGCGAGCGGTGAGACCCGGCCCGACCTGCTCGGCATGCTGATGGCGCTGCGCGACGATGACACCGGCGGGGCGCTGTCCGCCCGCGAGGTCTACGACCAGTGCATGGTGAGCTTCCAGGCCGGCCACGAGACCAGCGCGACGGCGCTGCTGTGGTGGAGCTGGCTGCTCGCCGCGCACCCCGCGGCGCAGGCCCGGGCGCGCGAAGAGGTGGATACCGCGCTGGCCGGCCGCGTGCCGACCGCCGAGGACGCGGGCGCCCTGCCCTTCCTGTCCGCCACGCTCAAGGAGGCGATGCGCCTTTACCCGCCCGTCGCCGCCATGTTGACGCGACGGCTGACACGGGATGTCCACGTCGGCGGCGTGAAGTTCCCGGCACGCACGCTGGTGCGCGTGACGCCCTGGCTGCTGCACCGAGACCCAAGGGGGTGGCCGGACGAGCCGCTGGCGTTCAAGCCGGAGCGCTTCCTGCCCTCATCGACGGGTCAGGCCGCCGAGATTCCGCGCGGCGCCTACATCCCCTTCGGCGTCGGGCCGCGCGTCTGCCTGGGCCAGCATTTCGCGGTGCTGGAGATGACGCTGATCGCCGCGCTGCTGCTGCAGCGCTTCACGCTGAGCCCGGTCGGCACCGACGCGCCGAAGCCGCGCATGGCCGTCACGCTGCGGCCGGAGGGCGGCCTGCGGCTGCGAGTGGCGCGCAGGCGGGCCTGAGGGATCAGAGGTAGTAGGCCTCGACCACACCCTTGAGCTTGATGCACAGCGGCCGGCCCTTGCGGTCGAGCGTCTTGCCGGCGGGCACCTTGACCCAGCCTTCGCTGATGCAGTACTCCTCGACGTCCTGCCGCTCCTTGCCGTTGAAGCGGATGCCGATGTCGTGCTCGAACACGGCGGCGAC
>SEEY01000084.1 GCA_004211235.1 Rubrivivax sp. | reverse complement strand
CGCACGCAAACCGTTCATGAGAATCTCCAGGGATTGTTGGGACACGGCGGTCGCGCCGCCGTGGCGGGAGTACACCGCCGACGCCCTACGAAGCCTGTAGGACGCGGAGAGGCGGGCACGTCGGTTGCCAGCGCTTGCGCGCGACGCGGGTCATGTCGCCCAGATGCGCGGATCGCTGCTGGACAGGTTCCAGAACCGCTCTCGCCATAACCCCCTGACACGACGCAATGCCACCGTCACGCCCTCGACCTCGTCGCCGACGACCCGCATCAGCAACACCGCCCCACGCGCGCCGGCCAGATGGGTGATGCCGCTCAGCGGCACGTCGTCCAGCAGCGCCCGGCTGTGGGTCAGCAGCGCCTCGGCATCGGCCAGCGCACCGGTCTGCGCATAGGCCAGCGTGCCGAGCACGCGATGCCCGGCGAGGCCGCAGGGGCCGTCGAGCAAGGCCTTGTCCGCTGCGTCCAGCCAGCCGCGGTCCAGCCATTGGCCGGTGATCTCCAGATGCTGCAGCAGCCGCCCGGTGTCGAAATGCTGGCCGGCCGCGGGCAGTCCCAGGCCCAGCACCTCGGTCGCAAACAGGCTGGCGCCCGGTGCGAGGCTCAGCCTGACCTCGTTGCGCGCCAGGCACGCCGGATAGGCCAGCGTTTCCTGCGGCAGCCATTCCAGCCGGGCGCCCTCGCCCACGGTCGCGTGCACAACCTGCGCGGCCTCGCCCGCGTTGGAGCGGTAGAAGCGCGTCGCTGCCGGCGTGGTGACGAGCAGGTGCGCACCGGCCTGCACGTCGATCTGGATGTCCAGCCGGTCGCCGCCCACCAGGCCGCCGGGCGGATGGACGAGCACCGCGTGGGCGATGCGGGTGGATTCCGGATAGAGCGTCTTCAGCAGGCGCAGCGGGCCGTCATGGCGGGCATGCACGCGGGTGGCGCCCGAGCCGTCGCGCGCCGCGGAAAGCATGAGGCGCGCCGGCCAGCGGATGGCGCCAGTGGCTAGCGGCCGCCCCGAGGCGCTGGCGGCCGCTTCGGGCGGAAGCGAACTGCCTGAGCGTGGGGGCTCCAGGTCAGTCAACAAGCAGGCCCTTCTTCTCGATGAAGGCGACGACCTCGGCGAGGCCTTCACGGGTCTTGAGGTTGGTCATGACCCAGGGCTTCACCGGCCGCATGCGCGCAGTGTCGCTGCGCATCACGTCGAGGTCGGCGCCGACGTGCGGGGCGAGGTCGGTCTTGTTGATGACGAAGAGGTCGCTCTTCGTGATGCCGGGGCCGCCCTTGCGCGGAATCTTCTCGCCTGCCGCCACGTCGATGACGTAGATCGTCAGGTCGCTCAGCTCGGGGCTGAAGGTGGCTGCCAGATTGTCGCCACCGCTCTCGACGAAGACGATGTCCGCCTCGGGGAACTTCTCCAGCATGCGGTCCACGGCTTCGAGGTTGATCGAGCAGTCCTCGCGGATCGCCGTGTGCGGGCAGCCGCCGGTCTCCACGCCCATGATGCGTTCGGGCGCCAGCGCGCCGGCCACGGTCAGCAGGCGCTGGTCTTCCTTGGTGTAGATGTCGTTGGTCACGACCACCAGATCCCAGCGCTCCCGCATCGTCTTGCAGAGCATCTCCACCAGGGTGGTCTTGCCGGACCCGACCGGGCCGCCCACGCCGACGCGCAGCGGCGGCAGCTTTTTCGTGCGATTCGGGATGACGTGCAGCGGAGCGTTCATGAGCGGAACAGGCGTGAGTATTGGGTTTCGTGGCGGGCGCCGTGGATGCCGAGCAACGGCGCGAAGGCCATCGGTTCGGGCGCAGCCAGGGCGGTGGACACGGCGTCCGGAATGGCGTGCACGAGGCGTGCCAGCAGGCGCTGGCCTGACGTCTGGCCGAGCGGCACGCTGCGCACGGCGGCCTGCATCAGGTTCTCGGCCCAGCCGAAGGCAATGGCCTGCAGGGCCGGCTCCAGCGCCGCACCGCGCGCCGCCGCGACGGCGCCCATGACGACCGGCCAGGTCGGCGCCGGCTTGAGCGCCTGCAGCAGCGGCAGCACGGCGGCGTCGGGCATCAGGCTCTGCATCCAGGCGACGAGGCTGCGGCCCATCTGCTGCACCTGCTGCAGGCTCTCGCTGGTCTCGCGGGTCCGCAGCGTCCACGCGTTCAGCTCGGCGAGGCGGGTGCTGTCCAGGGCCAGCGAGGCGGCATGGGCCGCGGCGGCCACGGGCAGCTCGGCGCGCGCCTGCACGAGTTCGAGCTGGCTCAGCAGCCAGTCACCGGCGCTGGTCTCGTCGTGGACGATGCCCGCATCGACCGCCGCTTCCAGCCCTTCGGAATAGCTGAAGCCGCCGACCGGCAGCGCCGGCGAGGCGAGCCAGAGGAGGTGCAGCAGCGACGGATCAGTGCTTGTGCTCATGCCCGTGGTCGTGGTGGCCATGGGCGGAATCGTGCGAATGATCGTGGCCGCAACCCGGGCCGTGCACGTGGCCGGCGTCATGCGCCTTGACGGGGATGGCGAGCGGCTTGCGGGCCGGCGCGGCGGCTTGCGGCTCGCCGTGCGCCTGGCCTTGCTGATGACCGTGCTCATGGGCGTGGTCATGTTCGTCATGGCCATGGTGATGATGGCCGTGGCCCGCGCCTTCGCCATACGCACCGCCTTCGGGCTCGAAGGCCGCCGGGGCCTCGGTCACGATGAGGTGCTGGCGGCGCAGCATGTCGGCCAGCACGGGGTCCGGCTCGAACTGCAGCAGTTCGGGCTGCAGCTCCAGTGGCACATGCCGGTTGCCGAGGTGGTAGGCGGCGCGCAGCAGGTCGAACGGCCGGCCATGCTCCCCGCAGAAGCGCACCTGCAGCACCGGCTGGGCTGCGGCGATAACGCGCAGCATCGAACCATCCTCGGCGACGAGCACATCGCCACCGCGCAGCGTCGTGCCGCGCGGTAGCACGACGCCGATTTCGCGGCCGGTGGAGTCGGTGGCGGAGAAGCGGCTCTTGCTGCGCGTGTCCCAGTCGAGTTCAAGGGTAGCCGCGCGCTTGACGAGCACGGCGGCGAGGCCGGCACCGCCGGCAATGCGTTTGGTGGCGTGGATCATGGGCTTGTCAATGTAAACAGGCGTCAGCTAGTATTACAAACGTTATAACAAAAGGAACGGCGATGAGTGCGCTCAAGGTAACCCAGATCGGCAACTCGCTCGGCGTCATCTTGCCGAAGGAAGTGCTCGCCCGTTTGAAAGTCGAGAAGGGCGACGTGCTCTACCTCTCCGACGCCGTCAATGGCGTGCTGATCTCGCCCTACAACCCCGAGTTCGAGCAACAGATGGACGCTGCGCGCAGCATCATGAAGAAGCGCCGCGCCGTGCTGCGCGAGCTCGCCAAATGACGGAGCGAGCGGGCCCCTGGCGGTGGCTGGATGCCGACGTCCTGAGAGCGATACACCACGAGCAGTTGGCCGAACACGGCGGCGCGGCCGGCGTGCGTGACGAGGGCCTGTTCGAGTCCGCTGTCGCGCGACCGCAGAACCTGGTGGCCTATGGGCAGCCCGACGTGTTCGAGTTGGCGGCCTCCTACGCCGTGGCCCTGGCCAAGAACCATCCGTTCATCGACGGCAACAAGCGCACTGCCTATGTCGCCATGGAGTTGTTTCTCTGGCTCAACGGCCTGGAACTGCTGGCCACGGATGCGGATTGCGTCATCACCATGCTGGGTGTCGCCGCAGGCCAGATCAGCGAAGCCGAATTGGCCGACTGGCTACGTGATCAGACCGAACCGATCGCGTGATCTTCAAGGAATGCACATGACCGCCCCTCAACTCGACACCCTCACCCTCTCCATCGAGAGCCACATCGCCACCGTCCGCCTGAACCGCCCGGACAAGGCGAACGCGATGAACGCGTCGATGTGGCAGGACATCCGACGCGCCTTCGACTGGATCGACGGCCAGCCGGAGGCGCGCGTGGCCGTGCTGGAGGGTGAAGGCCGGCACTTCACCGCCGGCATCGACCTGCAGATGATGATGGGCATCGCGCCGCAGATCCAGGACCCCTGCGACGGCCGCACCCGCGAAAGCCTGCGCCGCATCATCCTGGACATGCAGGACACGCTCACCAGCCTCGAGCGCTGCCGCAAGCCCGTGCTCGCGGCCATCCACGGCGCCTGCGTCGGCGGCGGCATCGACCTGATCTGCGCCGCCGACATGCGCTACTGCAGCGCCGACGCCTACTTCTCCATCAAGGAGATCGACATCGGCATGGTGGCCGACGTCGGCACGCTGCAGCGCCTGCCCAAGCTCATCGGCTCGCAGGGCCTGGTGCGCGAGCTGGCCTACACGGGCCGGCGCGTCGAAGCGGCCGAGGCGCGCGAGATCGGCCTCGTCAACCGCGTGTTCGACAGCCGCGAGGCGCTCGGCGCCGGCGTCCGCGACATCGCCGCCGCCATCGCTGCGAAGTCGCCGCTGTCCATCCGCGGCACCAAGGAACAGCTGAACTTCGCGCGCGACCACTCGGTGGCCGACGGCCTGAACTACATCGCCACCTGGAACGCCGCCATGCTGATGAGCGAGGACCTCAGCCAGGCCATGATGGCCGGCAAGTCGACGCCCACCTTCCGCAACTGACGGCCCGATCCTTCCGCGCTGCCGCAACATGCTGACGACACCTCAGGTCCTCGCCTTCCTCGCCACCGCCGTCGTCCTCACCGCCACGCCGGGGCCGGACAACCTCATGGTGCTGAGCATGGGCATGTCGCGCGGCCGGCGCGCGGGCATGGCCTTCGGCCTCGGCTGCGCGCTGGGCTGTCTGAGCCACACGCTGCTGGCCGTCGTCGGCGTCAGCGCGCTCGTGGCGGCGTCGCCGCTGGCGTTCATGTTGCTGAAGGCGGCGGGCGGCGCGTACCTGGTGTGGATGGGCGTGCAGGCCTGGCGGCACGCGGGCGCCGTTCGGCTGGCCGGCGAGGCCGTCTCCGAAGCGCCGCTGCGGCAGCTGTTCGCCAGGGGCCTGGTCGCCAACGCGATCAACCCGAAGGTGGTGTTGTTCTTCCTGTCCTTCCTGCCGCAGTTCGTCGTCGCGTCGCAGGGTGGTGTCGAGTGGCAGCTCGGGCTGCTGGGTCTGCTGTTCACCGCACAGGCAGCGGTGTTGTTCGGGCTGCTGGGGTGGTTCTCGGGCGGCATCGGCGCCTGGCTGACCCGCCGGCCGGCCGCGGGCCGGTGGCTGGACCGGCTGGCCGGCACGGTGTTCATCGGCCTCGGTTTGCGGATGATCGTGTCGCGCTGAACCGCGGCTCGCGGGCCGCCGGCAGACACAATCACGCCGGACCGTGACGACCCCAGCCAGCATGAACATCGCCCAGGAAAGCCCCGATCAAGCCGACGTGATCGCGCTGATCGCCGAGCTGGACGCCTACCAGGACTCGCTCTACCCGCCTGAAGCCCGGCATGCGCTGGACCTGGCTTCGCTGAAGCAGGAGAACGTGCACTTCTTCGTCGCCCGTGATGGCGCCAGGCGCGCCGTGGGCTGCGCCGCGGTCGTGCTGCAGCCTGCTTACGGCGAGATCAAGCGCATGTACGTCAGCCCGGACAGCCGCGGCCAGGGTGTGGCGCGCCGGCTGCTGGCGGCGCTGGAAGGCGCTGCCCGCGGATCGGGCTGCGCGCTGCTGACGCTGGAGAGCGGCCCCTTCCAGCCGGAGGCACTGGCGCTGTACGCGTCGCTCGGCTTCGAGCGGCGCGGGCCGTTCGGCAGCTACCGGGATGACCCGCTCAGCGTGTTCATGCACAAGCCGCTCGGCACGCCCTGATGCCCGCCCGACCGGTCTCATGCGCCTATCGGTTGCCCGTGCCAGCTGGTGCACCGCTGCGCGCCGCGCTGTCGTTCTGACGCGCCTGCTCCTTGATGAAGGCGTCTGCACGCTCCAGGCCGGCATTGCGCTCGGCGATCTGCATCACGCGCTCCTTGTAGATCGTCCATTCCTTGAATGACTCGGGCACGGCATTACGGCGCAGCTCGGCCAGGATGTCGCCGCGGCTGACCCCCGCTTCAAGGCGGCTGCGCCAGTGCCTGGCCCACTCGGCGCCGGCGGCATCGCCCGGGTTCCGCGCCAGGGAGTTCAAGGTCTGGTGCGCTCGGTCCGCGTCGCCGGTGAAGGCATAGACCAGCGCCGCGGTACGGCCGAGCGCGTCGACCTCGCGCGTGCCCTGCCAGGCCGTGATGACCCCTTCCACGGCCGCCTTGCCCGGGCCGCCAGCGGCGGCCATCTCGGCCCGGAAGGCCGCGACAGCCACCTCGGCCGACTGGGGGTTCAACGCCCGGGCGCGCTGCAGATGGCGCTGCGCCGCCAGCAGCTGCGCGCCCCTGGCGTCGCCCTCGCTGCGCTCCGCGAGCCGCAGGTAGGCCCTGCCCAGCAGGCTGCGGGCCTCGAAGCTGGCGTCATCGGTCTGCAGCATCGCCTCCAGTCGCGGCACGGCATCCTGCGGGTTGCCCCAGTCGATCTGCGCCCGGCTCAACGCCAGGCGGCCGAGATCGTCATCGGGGAAACGGGCCGCAAGGCCGGCGAGCCTGCGCAGCAGCGACTCGCCGGCCGGCCGGCTCGGGCAGGCCTTCAGCGCGGCGTTGGCCAACACGAACTCGCCGGCGGCCAGCGGCAGGCTGCGGATGCTCACGTGCGCCGCTTCCAGCGCCGGGCTCGCCACCCGCAGCGCGGTCACGCCCGTGAGGGCGTAGCGCCACATCACGTTGCCGATGTCGGCCTTCTTCAGATTGAAGACGCGCTCGAAAGCCTCCGTCGGGTCTGCACCGCGGCCGATGGCCACGAGATAGCGATTCAGCCGCTGGCGGTTCTCCTCCGACGACAGCATGTAGTGCGTCAACACCCAGGCCTTGGCCTCGAACTCCAGGCGCACGCCGGCCGCGCCGGCGTAGTTGCGCGCACCGGCGAGCCGGCCCTGCAGCACGTCGTCGTAGTCGAGGCTGTAGTACCGGCCTTCATCGAGGAACTTCAGGTAGGCGCCGACGCCCTTCGGCACCCGGCCCACCACCATCTGCCCGTCCGAGAAGCGCACGCTGGAGAAGTACTGCGCGAAGCCATCGATGAAGGAGGCCGGTGCGCGCACGTCGGTATGCCGATACAGGAAGTGCCGTGCATAGGCCTCGAAGACATAGGACAGCGTCTCGTTCAGCGGCGACCTGTCCAGTTGCTCGTCAGCCAGGCTGTGGATGCGTTCCAGATGCACCGCGAAGCCCTGCACGCCGCGCGCACAGCTGCTGTAGAGGCCGACCGCATCGGCCGGCTGGCTGGCTTCGATCTCGCGCAGCTCCGAGGCGCTGTTGTGGAAGTAGAGCGTCAGCTTCGCTTCCGGCTGCGCGGCCTGGCGCAGCGACGCCGTGTAGATGCGCAGCAGGTTGTCGAGCTTCTCGAGGTTGCCGAGCAACTGCGTGACGTCGTCCTCGCCGGCGTCCGAGTAGACGACGAAATGCGGGCTCTCGGCACGCACCCAGTCGGATGCCGCACCCTTCCTGCCGACCACGGTCACGCGCGGTTCGACGTTCGTCGGGGCCGGTGCCTGCGCGCCGGCCGAGCCGACCGACAGCAGGCCGATGACGGCGGCGGTGGCGGTGGCGAGCGCATTCGCCCAGGGTCCGTTGCGCATGGCACTTCCTTTGCGGAGGATGGCGGCACAGCGCCGACCGACCGGCATCCTACGGGCTTGGGGCAGCCCTGCCCCGCGCTACCGGCTGAAGCGCCAATGGTCGAGGTTCATCAGCGGCGCGTCGCCGCGGCCGCGGAAGACGAGGAAGAGGTCATGCGTTCCGGCCGCCCCTGAGACGGGCACGCTCTGCAGCTGCCAGTCGTCCCAGCCGCCCGTGCGCGACACCCTCAGCGTGCCGACGTGGGGGCCGTCCAGACTGTCCAGGCGCAGCTCGATCTGGCCACCGTCCACCTCGCTGGCGACATTGGCGGTGAAGCGCGACGCGCCTGGCCTGCCGAAGTCGACCCGGTTGACCTTGATGTAGCTCAGGTCGGCGACCCGCGTGACGTAGATGCCGACCTTGTCGCTGTGGGCGGTCTTCAGGCCGGCGGCCCAGGTGAACGGACGGTCCTGGCTGCGCTTGATGCGGCTGGTCCAGGCGATGGTCTCGGCCTCGACACGCGTGTAAGGGTCCAGGGCCTTCAGCGGTGCGACGCCTTGCGCGTCCCACCACGGCAGCATCTGGATCGTGCCGTCGGCGGCGTAGTCGAGCCGGGCCACCGTCACGGAGCGGCGCTCGCGGTGGATTGGCGTGTCGGCGAAGTTCAGCTCGTAGTTGAAGCCGAAGACATAGGACGCACCGAGGAAGTCGATGATGCCGGGGTGGTTGCCTGTGGCGTTGGCGCTGTGGTCCATCACGTGACCCTTGTAGGTCCACGGGCCGGTGGGCTTGTCGCTCATCGCATAGCCGATGCCTTCGGGGCAGCAGGTGGACGCATAGGCCATGTAGTACCGGCCCTGGCGCTTGTAGAACCACGGCCCTTCCTGGTAGTCGGTCGGCGTCGGGCTGATCTGCGTGATGGCGCCGGCGTACGAGACCATGTCCTCGTTGAGCTTGACGTACCAGAGCTTCGGGTTGCCCCAATACAGGTAGGCCTGGCCGTCATCGTCGACGAACACGGTGGGGTCGATGAAGCCGTCGGCCTTGTCGATCAGCGGTTTGCCGAGCGCGTCCTTGAACGGGCCTTCCGGCCGGTCCGCCACGGCGACGGCGATGACGTTCTTGGGCCAGCCGGCGACGCTGATCGGCACGTAGAGATAGAACTTGCCGCGCCGCTCCACCACCTGCGGCGCCCAGGCATCGTTGTCCTGACGCGCCCACGCAAAGGTGGCCAGCGAAGCGACCACGCCCTTGTCCGTCCAGTTGGACATGTCGCTCGAGGTGTACAGCCGCCAGTCGCGCATCTTGAACCCGCGCGCATCGTCCTCGTCATGGCTGGTGTAGAGGTAGACGACGCCGTTGTGCACCAGTGGCGCGGGGTCGGCGGTGAAGTTCGTCTGGATGATCGGGTTCTCGGCACGGGCGCTGCGGCCTGCCAACAGCATCCATGCGCACAGGGCGATCAACAAGCCACGCGTCCACGGGCCGATGGCAGAGTCAAGACGGTCATTCATGGCGGGTCCGGTGAGTCCGGCCGTTGCATCGCGCGGCACAGGCGCCCGGTCCGGAAGGCGCGCAGGTTACGGGCCCGTGCGGCCTGTGGCCGATGAAAAACTCGCGCGCATCAATGCCGGTTTTGCGAGGTGATCGCCTCATCGGCCATCAGCCTGCGCGCCGTCGGCGCCTCACTAGCGGACGATGCCGCGCTCCCTCAGCAGAACGATCTGCTCGCCCGTCAGGCCCAGCTCGCGCAACACCGCGTCCGAATCCTGGCCGAGCGCGGGCGCATTGCGGCGATGGCCGCCCGGCGTGGCAGACAGCTTGGGGCAGATGCCGGGCACGTCCAGCGCTCTGCCGTCGGGCAGCTGCACCTGCTGCAGCATGCCGCGCGCGCGGTAGTGCGGGTCGGCGGCGATGTCGGCCACCGTGTAGATGCGGCCGGCCGGCACGTCCGCGCCTGCCAGCGCCTGCAGCACCTCGTCCACCGGCCGCCGTGCCGCCCAGGCGCCGATGGCCCCGTCGATCTCGGCCACGCGGGCGACCCGGCCGGCGTTGTCGGCCAGCGTCGGGTCGCTGCCGAGGTCGTCGCGCTCGATCAGCGCCATCAGCCGCCGGAAGATGCTGTCGCCGTTGCCCGCGATCAGCGCATAGCCGCCGTCCGCGCAGCGGTAGGCGTTGGAGGGCGCGATGCCGGGCATGGCGCTGCCGGCCGGCTCGCGCACCGCACCGAAGGCGCTGTACTCGGGCAGCAGGCTCTCCATGCAGTTGAAGACGGCCTCGTACAGCGCCACGTCGACCACCTGGCCGCGGCCCGTGGCATGCCGGTGCTGCAACGCCAGCAGGATGCCGATGACGCCGTGCAGCGCCGCCAGCGTGTCGCCGATGCTGACGCCGGTGCGCACCGGCACGCGGCCCGGCTCGGCGGTGAGATGGCGCAGCCCGCCCATGGCCTCGGCCACGGCGGCGAAGCCCGGGCGGTGGCGGTAAGGGCCTGTCTGCCCGTAGCCGCTGACGCGCAGCATGATGAGCCGCGGGTTGGCGGCCAGCAGTTCCTCCGGCCCCAGGCCCCACGCTTCCATCGCGCCGGGCCGGAAGTTCTCGATCAGCACGTCGGCTTCGGCCGCCAGACGGCGCACGATGTCCTGCCCCTCGGGCGTGCGCAGGTCCAGCGCCAGAGAGCGCTTGTTGCGCGACTGCACCTGCCACCACACCGACGTGTCGTCCAGCAGCAGCCGCCACTTGCGCAGCGGGTCGCCGGCACCGGGCGGCTCGATCTTGATGACCTCGGCGCCGAAGTCGGCCAGCGTCCTGGCCGCGAACGGGCCGGCGATCAGCTGGCCGAGCTCGATGACCTTGAGG
>SEEY01000083.1 GCA_004211235.1 Rubrivivax sp. | reverse complement strand
GCATGGCGACGGACTTGCCGCCGCCGGACATGCCGGTCAGCAGCACGACGTCGCCTTGCAGCTCGTGCTCGGGCCTGCCGGTCATGACCTGGCCCTCTTGGCCTTCGCGGGCGACGTCGAAGCCGCCAGCATTTCCTCGGCATGAGCCAGGCTGGTGGACGACAGCCGCTCGCCGCCCAGCATGCGCGCGATCTCCGCAACGCGGGCCTCGCCGGCCACCGGCGTGACGCGGCTTGCCGTGGCGCCGTCCTGCAGGCCCTTGGCGACGACGAGGTGGCGATCCGCGCAGGCGGCCACCTGTGGCAGGTGGGTGACGGCCAGCACCTGCCGCTCACGGCCCAGCTGCTTCATCAGCCGCCCCACCGTCTCGGCCACCGCGCCGCCGATGCCGACATCGATCTCGTCGAAGATCAGCGTGCCCGGCGCATTGCTGCCGGCGGCCTGGCTGGCCGTTACCGAGATGGCCAGCGCGATGCGCGACAGCTCGCCGCCCGAGGCCACCTTGGCCAGCGGGCGTGGCGTGCTGCCGGCATGACCGGCAACGAGAAACTCGGCGGCTTCGAGACCGTAGCTCTGCGGCCCGTCGGTGGGCTGCAACGCAATGTCGAATTGCCCGCCGGCCATGCCGAGCTGCTGCATCGCCGCCGTCACGGCGCTGGCCAGGCGAGGTGCGGCATCCTGCCGCGCCCGCGTCGCCTTGCGCGCTTCGGCGTCGAAGGCCTTGCGGGCAGCGGCCAGCGCCGCTTCGAGCTGCGCCGGGTCGCTGGCGGCATCCAGCGTGGCCAGCTCGGCGCGCCACTGCGCCAGCAGCGCCGGCAGCTCCTGGGGCTGCCGGCGATAGCGGCGCGCCAGCGTCAGCCAGGCCGACACGCGTTCGTCCAGCTCGGCCAGGCGGGCGGGGTCCAGGTCGGCCTTGTGCAGATAGCCGGCCAGCGTGTGGCTGGCGTCGGCCAGCTGGGCCTGCACGTCGCGCAGCGCCTGCACGGCGGGCAGCAGTCGGGCGTCGTGGTCGAGCACGCGCTCGAGCTGGTCCAGCGCGCCGGTGGCGAGCGACTGGGCGCTCGGCTCGGCGTCGTCGAGCGCGCCCAGGGCCGACTGCACGGCGTCGATCAGCGACTGGCCGTGGGACAGCCGCGCATGCTCGGCGTTCAGCTCCTCCCACTCGCCTTCAGCCGGCGCGAGGCGGTCCAGCTCGCCGATCTGCCAGGCCAGGCGCTCGCGTTCGCGCAAGGCCTCCGCCTGCCGGCCCTGTGCCGCCTGCAGTGCGTCGGCAGCCTGCTTCCAGACGGCGAAGCTCCGCGCCAGGGGCGCCGCGTCCAGGCCGGCAAAGCCGTCGAGCAGTTCACGCACGGCGGCCGGCCGGGTCAGGCCCTGCCAGGCGTGCTGGCCGTGGATGTCCAGCAGATGGTCGGCCAGTTCCCGCAGCTGCGTGGCGGTGGCCGCCCCACCGTTGATCCAGGCGCGGCTCTTGCCGGCCGCGTCGATGACGCGGCGCAGCAGCAGCGCGTCGTCCGCCGCGTCGAAGCCGGCGTCGTCCAGCCAGCCGCGCAGGGCCGCCGGCGTGTCGAACTCGGCCGTGATCTCGGCGCGTGCCGCACCCTCGCGCACGACGCCGGCGTCGGCCCGGCCGCCGAGGGCCAGCTGCAGTGCGTCGATGAGGATGGACTTGCCTGCGCCGGTTTCGCCGGTCAGTACGGCAAAGCCGGGCTCGAAGTCGACCTCGAGCGTCGGGACGATGACGAAGTCTTTGAGGCTGAGGTGCCGCAGCATGGTGGGTTTGAGGGGGGCTACAGGTACCAGCGGAGCTTGCGACGCAGCGTCGCGTAATAGCTCCAGCCTTGGGGGTGCAGGAAGCGGACCTGATGCTCGCTGCGCCGCACGGTGATGCGGTCGCCGTGCAGCAGGCTGGCCAGGCTCTGCATGTCGAAGTTCACCGACGCGTCCCGCCCGGCGAGGATCTCCAGGCTGACCTCGCCCAGGTCGGGCAGCACGATGGGCCGGTTGGACAGCGTGTGCGGCGCGATCGGCACCAGCAGCCAGCCAGCGATGCTGGGATGCATCAGCGGCCCGCCAGCCGACAGCGCGTAAGCCGTGGAGCCGGTGGGCGAGGCGACGATGAGGCCGTCGGCGCGCATGTTGGCGACGAACTGCTCGCCGACCTCGACCTTCAGCTCCACCATGCCGGCCGTGCCGCCGCGGCTGACGACGACGTCGTTGAGCGCCAGCCCCGAGAAGATGGACTCGCCGTCGCGCAGCACCGCGCCTTCGAGCATCGCGCGGGATTCGACTTCGTAGTCGCCGGCCAGCACCGGTGCCAGCGACTCGCGCCAGCGTTCGATCGGGATGTCGGTGATGAAGCCGAGCCGCCCCTGGTTGATGCCGAGCAGCGGCACGCCGTAACGCGCCATCTCGCGGGCAAAACCGAGCATGGTGCCGTCGCCGCCGACGACGACGGCGAGGTCGCAGGCCCTGCCGAGTTCGTCGTTGGAGAGGGCGTCATAGCCCGTCAGGCCGGTGTTGAGCGCGGTCTCCGCTTCGAGCGAGACATCGAGCCCATGACTGCACAAAAACTGGGCAATCTCCTCCAGCACCGGACGGATGCCAGGCGCCTGATGCTTGCCAACGATGGCGACATGTCTGAAGCGCTCGGCCATGCGGCAAATTACACCACAGGGGGTTTGCCCGCCAGGGGAGCGCGCGGGAGCTTCCTACAATGCAGAAATGCTCGACGAGCGATCCAAATCCCTGCTGAAAACCCTGGTCGAACGCTATATCGCCGACGGCCAGCCCGTGGGTTCGCGCACGCTGTCCAAGGCCTCCGGGCTGGAGCTCAGCCCCGCCACCATCCGCAACGTGATGGCCGACCTGGAAGACCTCGGCCTCATCGCCAGCCCGCACACCAGCGCCGGCCGTGTGCCCACGGCGCGCGGCTATCGCCTGTTCGTCGACACCATGCTGACGGCCCAGCCGGGCCTCATCGGCGTGGAGACGGCGCGGCTGCAGCCCGACCAGCCGCAGCGCGTCATCGCCAGTGCGGCGCAGATGCTGTCCAACCTGTCGAGCTTCGTCGGCGTGGTCACCTCACCGAAGAAGCCCAGCGTCTTCCACCACATCGAGTTCCTGCGTCTGGGCGAGCGTCGCGTGCTGGTCATCCTGGTGTCGCCGGACGGGGACGTGCAGAACCGCGTCATCTTCACGGCCCAGGACTTCACCCAGGGCGAGCTGGCCGAGGCCAGCAACCGCCTCAATGCCGGCTATGCCGGCCTGACGCTGGAGGGCGTGCGCGAGCGCCTGCGCGGAGAGGTGGACGAACTGCGCGACGAGATCGCCCAGCTCATGAGCGCCGCCGTGAAGGTGGGCACCGAGGCCATGGAGCAACCGGACGAGCAGGTGGTCGTGTCCGGCGAGCGCAACCTGCTCACCGTGCAGGACTTCAACCAGGACATGGGTTCACTGCGCCGCCTGTTCGACCTGTTCGAGCAGAAGACCCAGCTGATGCGCCTGCTGGACACCTCCAGCCGCGCCGAGGGCGTGCGCATCTACATCGGCGGTGAGAGCCAGGTCGTGCCCTACGAAGAGCTGTCCATCGTCTCGGCGCCCTACGAGGTGGACGGCCAGGTGGTGGGCACGCTCGGCGTCATCGGCCCGACGCGCATGGCCTACGACCGCATGATCCAGATCGTCGACATCACGTCACGGATGGTGGGACAGGCCCTGTCTCAACGCTGATCAGGCGCTGGGCAGGCGCCGGTCCGCCGCTGACTAGAATCGCGCCTCCCCGCGTGTTCTTCCAGGGGGCCGTTAGCTCAGTTGGTCAGAGCAGAGGACTCATAATCCTTTGGTCGTTGGTTCAAGTCCAACACGGCCTACCACCCTCCCGCAACGCGGGCCTGCGCAGGCGCCCGGCAAGCGGTCCGAGCCGCGTCCGTCGGCCAGAATCGGCCGCATGTTTTCCATGAGGACGAGCCTGTGGCTGCAATGACGGTCGACCCCGCCAAGGTGCATGAGTTCCGCGACGAACAGGCGTTCTACGACTGGCTCGGCAAGCATCACGACAAGGTCGACGAGCTGTGGATCAAGATCCACAAGGTCGGCTCCGGCCTGGTATCGATCACACCCAAGGAGGCCATCGACGTGGTGCTGTGCTGGGGCTGGATCGACGGGCTGCGCAAGGGGCTCGACGACACCAGCTATCTGCAGCGTTACACGCCCCGCCGCCCCCGCAGCATCTGGAGCCAGATCAACGTGGCCAACGTCGCGCGGCTCATCGAATCGGGACGCATGACGCCGCACGGACTGAAGGAGGTCGAGGCGGCCCAGGCCGACGGCCGCTGGCTGCGGGCCTACGGCAGCGGCAAGGGCATGAAGATCCCGGACGATCTGCAGGCCGCCATCGACGCCGAGCCCAAGGCGCGCGCCATGCTCGCCAGGCTCAGCGAGCAGAACCGCTTCGCGCTGGCCTGGCGCGTGCACAACATGAAGACGCCGGCCGGCCGCCAGCGCAAGATTGCGGCTTTCGTCGAGATGCTCAAGCGCGGCGAGACGACCTACCCACAGACCCGGCGTTAGGCTGAACCGGCCTTGCCGACAACTCTGCCGCAGTTCCGCGCCGCCTCGGCGGGCACGATTGCGGTGATCTCGCATACTGCCGAGTTCCGATTTCACCGGAACCTGCCGCCATGACGGCCTCCAGAAATGCCCTGCCAGCGCCGGCCGGAACGCCCGCGCGATGAAGGTCCGCAGCTTGATCACCGTGTCTGCCGCGCTTGCCGCGGTGGTCACGCTCGCGCTGGCCGTCACGCTGTGGCGCAGCGCGGCCGCCTCGCAGGATGCCGAGGCCGGGCAGTACCGCGCGCTGGTGGCGGCGCGCGAGATGTCGTCGCTGCTGGTCTTGACGCAGGCCTACGCCCGTTCTCGCAGCGAGCAGGATGCAAAGGCCTGGCGGGACCGGCAGCGTGAACTGGCCTCGCAGTTGCAACAGGGCGCCGCTGCAGACGGCGCCAATCCCCGGGCCGACTTGCTGGCGGCCGTCGACCGGCTGCGCGACGACTTCGAGCAACTTGCGGCCGACGGCCAGGGCCCGTCCCTGACCGCACTGCTGACCGAGACGCGCAGCCTGGCCGATGGCATCTTCCTCGCGGCGCGGCAAAAGCGCGAGGCGAGCAACGAGGCGGCGCGTCGATTCCGGCAGACGACGGTGGCGGCCGTGGCGGCGCTGGCGGGTCTTTTGATCGGGCAGGGCGTCCTCGTCGCCAGCCGGCTGCTGCGCCCGCTGCGGCGGTTGGAAGACATGACCGACGCCATCGCCCGCGGCGACCTGAGCCGGTCCGGCGTCAGGCGCGGGGACGATGAGATCGGGCAGCTCGCGCGGCGCTTCGACAGCATGGCCGATGCGCTGGCCGCGCGCGACGTGGCACTGCGCCAGCAGATCGAACAACGCGAAGCTTCGGAGCGGCGCATCCGCGCGATCGCCGACAACATCCCCGGGCTGGTGGCCTATGTCGGTAGCGACCAGCGCTACCGCTTCACGAATGCGCGCTACGGCGCACTCACGGGCCAGGACCCGGCGGCCTGCCTCGGCCAGACGATGCAGGAGATGCTGGGTGACGCCCCGTACGCCGAGCTGCGCCGCCATGTCGAGGCCGCACTGCGCGGTGAGAACGTCAGGTTCGAGCAGCAGTCGGCCGATGGCCAGTACAGCCTCGTCGAGTACATCCCGAATGTGCTGCCCGACGGCAGCATCGACGGCTTTCACTCTCTCGTGCTGGACATCACCGCACGCCGGCAGGCCGAGGTGGCGCAGGCGCGCAACGAGGCGCGCGTGCGCGGCATCCTCAGGAATGCGCCGGACGCCTTCATCGCCACCGACGAGGCCGGGCGCATCACGGAATGGAATGCCCAGGCGGAACGCACCTTCGGCTGGAGTCGCGACGAGGCGCTGATGCGCACGCTGTCGTCCCTGATCCAGGCGGACAGCAGCCAGGTCTCCGTCGTGCAGCCCTTTGCGAGCCGCCTGGAGCTGATGGCGGTGCACAAAGATGGTCGGCGCATCCCGGTGGAGCTGTCGGTGGCATCGGTGCCCGAGGGCGACGGCTTCTCCACCATCGCCTTCCTGCACGACATCTCGCCGCGCAGGGCCCGCGAGATCGAGCTGAGGCAGAGCCAGATGTCGCTGGCCCTGACAGGGCGCCTGGCCGGCGTGGGCGGCTGGCGGCTCGACCTCGAAACCTCCGCGATGTCCTGGACCGACACGGTCCGCGAGATCCATGAGGTGCCCGACGACTACCTGCCGACGCTGGCCGCCGCGCTGGATTTCATCGCGCCGGAAGCGCAGGGGAGCGTCGTCGCCTGCCTGGAGGACGGCGTTCGCACCGGCAAGCGTTGGCAGATCGAAGTGCCGCTGGTCACGGCCCGGGGCAGGCGGTGCTGGGTCAGCCTCGTGGCCGACACGGAGCACGACGCCGAGGGTCGGCCCGTGGGCGTCGTCGGCGCACTGCAGGACATCACCGAGCGCAAGAACCTCGAGCTCCGGCTGAAGACTCAGGAGGCGTTCATCCGCGACATCACGGACCACCTGCCCATCCGCATCGGCTATCTCGACCGCGGTGGGCGCTATCAGTTCGTCAATGAGGCGCATTGCCGCCGCTACGGGCTGGCGCGGGAGGACATCCTGGGCCGCACGCGCGCGGAGCTCATCGGCGAGCAGCGGACCGTGCCCTACCGGTTGGCAGCGCTCGCTGGCCAGGCGCAACGCTTCGAGTTCGACGAGGTCATCGGCGGCCAGGTGCGCCACATCGAGAGCCAGCTCATGCCGGACGTGGATGAGCACGGCGAGGTGCGCGGCCTGTTCACGACCGGCATCGACATCACCGAGCGCAAGGTCGCGGAACGCGGATTGCGCGAGCTGACCGAGATCTTCGACAACACGCCGGATTTCGTCGTCCAGTCTGACCGGCTCGGCCAGGTGACCTACATGAACCCCGCGGCGCGCGCCGCGGTCGGACTTGCGCTCGAACAGGACGTTGGCGCACACCGATTCGACGAGTTCTACACGCCGCAGGCCTGCCAGCGCCTGGTCGAGGAGGCGAGGCCCTACGCCAGGGACCACGGCGTGTGGCTGGGCGAAAGCCAGGTCGTCCTCGATGACGGGCAGGTGGTGCCCGTGAGCCACCTGGTCATCGCGCACCGGGACGACGAAGGCCGCGTGTCGCGATATTCGTCGGTGATGCGCGACATCAGCAGGGAGGTGGAGACCCGCGAACTGCTCCACCGCCAGGCGCTGATGCTCAGCTCCGTCGCAGAGGCCATTCCCGCGGTCGTCTCTGCAGTGGGCCCGGACGAGACCTACCGCTTCGTCAACTCGGCGTTCGAACGGTGGCGCGATCGGCCACGCGCAGACATCCTCGGTTTGCGCATCCGCGACGTGCTCGGCGGGCAGGAGTACTCGGCCAGCGAGGCGGCCGTCCGGCGTGCGTTGCGGGGCGAGACGGTCACGTTCGAACGCGACTCCTTGTCCGGCGACGGCCTGCAGAACCAGCAGGTGACCTATGTGCCGCTGCTGCTGCCCAGCGGCGATGTCGACGGCTTCGTCGCCGTCGCCCAGGACATCACGGCGCAAAAGCGCGAGGAGCTGCGCCTGCTGCGCCTCAGCGAGCGTGATGCGCTCACTGGCGTGTTGAACCGTCAGGGTTTGGAGACCTATCTTTCGCAACGCCACGACAAGCACGATGAAGGGCTGGCTTTGCTCTACATCGACCTGGACCGATTCAAGCCAGTCAACGATACGCATGGCCACCCGACCGGCGACGCGCTGCTCAAGTCATTCGCCGAGCGGCTGAAGAAGCTGGTGCGGCCCACCGATCTGGTGGCTCGCCTTGGCGGCGACGAGTTCGCGATCGTGCTGCCCGGCATCCGGTCGGAGGACAACGCCGAGGCGGTGGCCGAGAAGGTCGTGGCCGCCGCCGCCACGCCGTTCCGCATCGGCCCGCTGCAGCTGCACATCGGCGCCAGCGTGGGCGTGGCGCTGGCCAGCGGCGACGGCTGGGACGGCCTGGTGCATCGCGCCGACGCCGCCGTCTACCGCGCCAAGGCCCTGGGCCGCGGCCAATGGGCGGCGTAGGCCGTGCGCTGTAGCCATCGCTCGCCGACGTCGGCGGTCGACCTCAGCGCTGCACGCCCCAGCGCCTGACGGTCAGCCGCTCGATGGTGTCGAAGACGAAACGCTCGACCAGCCAGCCGATCAGCACGACCGTGGCCAGGCCGGCGAAGACGCGGTCCGTCATCAGCTCGTTGCGGTTCTGGAAGATGTACCAGCCCAGGCCGCCGCGGCCCGACGAGGCGCCGAAGAACAGCTCTGCCGCGATGAGCGTGCGCCACGCGAACGCCCAGCCGATGCGCAGCCCCGACAGGATGGCCGGCAACGCCGACGGCACCAGGATGTGCAGCACATAGCGCAGCCCGCGCAGGCCGTAGTTGCGGCCGGCCATGCGCAGCGTCTCGGGCACGCCCTGAAAGCCCGACAGCGTCGACAGCGCCAGCGGCCACAGCACCGCATGCACGAGCACGAAGATCAGGCTGCCCTGGCCGAGGCCGAACCACAGCAGTGCCAGCGGCAGCAGCGCGATGGCGGGCAGCGGGTTGAAGAGGGACGTCAGCGTGTTCAGCACGTCGCGCCCCGGCCGCGTGGCCACGGCCAGCGCCGACAGGGTCAGCGCCAGCACGACGCCGAGCGCATAACCGCGCAGCAGCAGTGACAGCGATGCGGCCGTGCGGGCAATCAGCTCGCCGTTGCGCAAGTCCGTCATCCAGGCCTGCGCGGCCTGCAGGAAGCCGGGCAGCAGCAGGTCGTTTCCAGCCCAGCGCGCGGCGCCTTCCCAGGCCGCGGCGATCAGGATGAGCACGACGACCTGGCGGATGCCGTCGCGCTGCCAGAGGCGCTGCACGGCACTCACTGCCGGTGGCTCGGCAGCCGCCGGCAACGGTGGCAGCGCATGTTCGAACTCGGGGCGGGGGTGGACGTAGCTCATGGCGTGTCGAAGAGCAGGCGGTGGATGCGCTGCTGCTGGGCCTGGAAGGCGTTGCTGCCGCGGCTGGCGGCGTCGAATTTGTCCGCGTTCAATTCGGCGCGCACGCGGCCCGGGTGGGGCGACAGCAGCAGGATGCGGCTGCCGACGAGCAGCGCCTCCTCGATGGAATGGGTGACGAAGAGCAGCGTGAAGCCCAGCTCGCTCCACAGCCGCAGCAGTTCTTCCTGCAGGCTGCGGCGGGTGAGGGCGTCCAGCGCGGCGAAGGGCTCGTCCATCAGCAGCACGCGCGGGCGCATGGCCAGGGCACGGGCGATGGCGGCGCGCTGCTTCATGCCGCCGCTGAGCTGGTGCGGGAAGGCATCGGCGAAGCGGGCCAGCCCGACCGTGTGCAGGGCTTGCGAGGCGCGTTCTCGGGCTTCGTCCTTGCCGCACTGGCGCGAGGCGATGAGGCCGAAGGCGACGTTGTCGATGACGCGTTTCCACGGCGGCAGCTGGTCGAACTCCTGGAAGACGACGACGCGGTCAGGGCCGGGTTCGGTGACGGGCTGGTTGTCCAGGAGGATGTCGCCGGAGCTTGGTGGAAGGAATCCGGCGATGGCCTTGAGCAGGCTGCTCTTGCCGCAGCCGGAGGCGCCGAGGAGCACGAAGCGGTCGGACTCGAGGACGTTGAAGGAGACGGCTTGGGTGGCGCGGAGGGTCTTGTGGTCGCTGCGGTATTCGAGGGTGAGGTTGCGGACTTGCAGCAGGGGTTGGATTGCTGTGGCGGCCAGCGCGGCGTGTTCTTGGGGGGCGGTGGCGGTCATGGTTTGGTTTGCTTTGGCGGAACGGGTGTTTGACTCGCTGCATTGCCGGGAGTCCCGCCCGGCGGCGGGGTAACTTTCTTCTGCGGGGCCAGAAGAAAGTCACCAAAGAAGAGGCCCTGAACCGCACACGACCGCGGCGCCGCCATGAGCGGCGCGCGAAAACCTCCAGTGGTGTGGCGGGCAGACGCGACCCGCTGCGCTCTCGCTGCTGTCCCTGTGAAGACATCCATCCATCGCTCCTTCATGCCGCTTAACGCCGGCTGCACGCCGGGCTCATCAGGAAGACGCGTCGCTCGGGCGACCCGAGCGGGGCGTCGCCTGTTGGGGTTCGCAAGCTCACCCCAACCTACGAATGCGCTGTCGGTCGCGTCGCCCGAGCGACGCTGTATTGGCTGTTCTCGTGAGCCCGGCGTGCAGCCGCGCGTCGGACGCGCAGGAGGTGCGATGCGGCGCGCTCGTGACAAGTCAGACGCGAGAGCGCAGCGGTTCGCTTCGTCCGGCAATGTCACTGGCCGTTTTCGCGCGCCGCTGTTGGCGGCGCCGCGGTCGTGTGCGGTTCAGGGCCTCTTCTTTGGTGACTTTCTTCTGGCCCCGCAGAAGAAAGTTACCCCGCCGCCGGGCGGGACTCCCGG
>SEEY01000713.1 GCA_004211235.1 Rubrivivax sp. | reverse complement strand
GTAGAGCTCGATACGCTCTGCGCGCAATTCGGCGACCGCAGCCATCGCCGCCGGGTCCGGATCCATGAAGAGGCTGACGCGCACGCCGAGATCTCGGCACTCCTGGATCAGCGGCGCCAGACGTGCGGCGTCCTGCGGCAGCGTCCAGCCGTGGTCGGACGTGAACTGCGCTTCCGAGTCCGGCACGAAGGTGACCTGGTGCGGGCGGTGGCGGCGGACGAAGTCCATCAGGTTCTGCGTCGGATTGCCCTCGATGTTGAACTCGGCCTGCGGCCAGTCCTTCAGGAAGGCAGCCAGGTCGTCCACGTCGGCCGGGCGGATGTGGCGCGCATCGGGCCGCGGGTGCACCGTGATGCCCTGAGCGCCGGCCAGCAGGCATTGCTCGGCGGCTCGCAGCACGCTCGGTATGCCGAGATGGCGCGTGTTGCGCAGCAGCGCCACCTTGTTGACGTTGACCGACAGGGCGCAGCGGGCGCCAGCGTGAGCGAACGGGTTCATGGCACGGACGAGTTAGGAATCCAGCAGTTGTTGCACGTCGATCATCAGCGCGCGGGTGCGCAGCGGCTGGTGGCCGAGATGGTAGTGGAGTAGCCCCCGCAACGTCGCCTTCAGGCCTTGGGGCTCTGCGGCGCAGGCCTGGCGCAAGGCGGCCATGCTGCCGTGCTGCAGCGCGGCCTGCAGCTGGATCAGCAGCGTGGCGGGCAGGCTGGCATCGCTCGTCGGCGGGATCAGGCCGGACTCGGGCGACAGCTGGTAGCGGCGCGCAAGGTCGATGGCGGATTGCGTGGGCGTGACCACGCTGAGGTCGGGCAGCAGGCCCAGCTCGGCCAGCAGCTTGAGCTCGAAGGCGCGCAGCGCGGCATCGCCTTGCGCCAGCGCGGACAGCGTGTCGGCATAGGCGTCGAAGAGATGCGGATGCGGGTCGTGGCGGGCCAGCAGCTTGAGCAGCAGCTCGTTCAGGTAGTAACCGGAGAACAGCGCGGCACCGGCCGGCAGCGTCGCGCCGCCACCCCACTCGGCGCTGCGCAGCGTTTGTACCTCGCCGCCTTCGGCCGGTGCAGTCTTCGGCGGCTTGCTGAGGCTGACCGAGATGCGCTGCAGCGGCAGCAGCACGGCACGCAGCTGCGAGTAGGGCCGCTTGGCGCCCTTGGCTGCGACGGCGATGCGGCCGGACTCTCGCGTGAACAGGTCGAGGATGAGGCTGGACTCGCTCCAGTCGTGCTGATGCAGCACGTAGGCCGGCTGCTGTACTGGCGCCCCTCGCGTTGCGGCGGACCTGGTCGGTGTGGCACGCGTGCCCGCTGACGCACGGCCCGGCGCACGGCCCGACGGCGGCGTCATGTCACTCGTAGCCGTAGCTGCGCAGATGCTCTTCGGTGTCCGCCCAGCCGGAGCGCACCTTGACCCACAGTTCCAGGAACACGCGACCGTCCATCAGGTGCTCCAGCTCCTGGCGCGACTCCGAGCCGATGCGCTTCAGCCGCTCGCCGCCCTGGCCGATGATCATGCCCTTGTGGGCATCACGCTCGACGACGATGCTGGCACTGATGCGGCGCAGCTCGCCTTCGTCTTCCCATTTGTCGATGACGACGGTGGAGGTGTAGGGCAACTCGTCGCCGGTCAGGCGGAAGAGCTTCTCGCGGATGATTTCGCTGGCCAGGAATTTTTCGCTGCGGTCGGTCAGCGCGTCCTCGGCATAGAACCAGCCCTGCTCGGGCAGGTAGGGCTTGAGGATCTTGAAGAGGCGCGTGACGTCCGCTTCCTTCTTGGCCGACAGCGGCACGAACTCCGTGAAGTTGCGCCGTTCGGCCATGCCCTTGAGCCAGGGCGCCAGTTCCGCGCGGCGGTTCACGGCGTCGAGCTTGTTGGCGATCAGCACGACCGGCTTGTCCTCCGGCAGCAGGCCGAGCACCTTCGCGTCGTCCAGGCCGAAGCGGCCGGCCTCGACGACGAACAGCACCAGGTCGACGTCGGCCAGCACGCCGTGCACGGTGCGGTTGAGCGTGCGGTTCAACGCCGCGTTGTGCTTGGTCTGGAAGCCGGGCGTGTCGACGAAGACGAACTGCGTCTCGTCCACCGTGCGCACGCCGGTGATGCGGTGGCGTGTCGTCTGCGCCTTGTCCGAGGTGATGCTGACCTTCTGGCCGACGAGGGCGTTCAGCAGCGTGGATTTGCCGACGTTGGGCCGGCCGACGATGGCGATGAGGCCACAACGTTGGGCGGTCGGCGGCGGGGCTTCGGTGTTGGGCTTGACCGGCTCAGTCATGGTCGGCCTCGTTCGGCGGCGGTTCGTTGCTGCAGGC
>SEEY01000712.1 GCA_004211235.1 Rubrivivax sp. | reverse complement strand
TGCACGTCGAGCACTATGCCAACCAGCTGGCTGCGGGCGACCTGAGCCGCAACCTGCAACCCAGCGGCAATCGGCGTACGCGCGGGCTGGAGCTGTCGCTGGCCCAGCTGGCGGTCAATATCCGCGCCCTGGTGTCGGACACGCGCAGCGAGCTCGACCAGATGAACCGCGTCAGCCGCGAGATCGCCCTGGGCAACCAGGACCTCGCCCAGCGCACCGAATCCCAGGCTGCCAGCCTCGAGGAAGCGGCCGCCAGCATGGAGCAGATCACCGCCACGGTCCGCCAGAGCTCGGACACCACGCACCGCGCCAGCGGCGTGGCCCATGACCTCAGCGAGGTCTCCCGGCGCAGCGCCACCGTCGTGCATGCGGTCACCGAGACGATGGCCGGCATCACCCACTCCTCGCAGCAGATCGGCGACATCATCCAGATCATCGACAGCATCGCCTTCCAGACCAACATCCTGGCGCTCAATGCCGCCGTGGAGTCGGCCCGCGCAGGCGAGCATGGCCGCGGTTTCGCCGTCGTGGCGGGCGAAGTGCGGGCCCTGGCCCAGCGCAGCTCGACGGCGGCCCGCGAGATCAAGCAGCTGATCCAGGCCACCACCGGCCAGGTGCAGGCCGCCGAGCGCCAGACCGACACCGCCCGCTCGACCATCGATGCCACGCTGCAATCGGTGGAGAGCTTCGCCACCATGATCGGCGACATCGACCGCGGCGCCCAGGAGCAGCTGCTGGGCATCTCCCAGATGCACGAGGTCATCCAGCAGATGGACGGCTTCACCCAGCAGAACGCCGGCATGGTGCAGCAGCTCGCCGGCTCGGCGCAGCAGATGCTGGCGCAGTCGGACGAGGTCAGCGCTGCGCTGCGGGTGTTCCGCCTGGAACGCGGGCCGGCGGCGACGGCGCAACCCGATGCGGTCGCCCTGCGTCGTGCGGCCCGCGCCGCCTAGGCGGCCACCACGCGCGCAATGGCGCGCGCCAGCTCGTTGCGGCTGTAGGGCTTGGGCAGCAGTTCCCAGTCGACCGGCGACTCGCGGTCGGCGTCCAGCAGCTCGGCCGAGAAGCCGGACATCAACAGGATGGCCAGGCCAGGCAGGCGCTGCTGGGCAATGCGCGCCAGCTCGGTGCCGCGCATGCCGGCGCCGAGCGCGATGTCGCTCAGCAGCAGGTCGAAGTCCGACGTGGCCGTCAGCAGCTCCAGGGCCTGCTCGGCGCTCGAACAGACGCTGATCCTGCAGCCCAGCGCGACCAGGAAGTTCTGCGCCACCGCGCGCACTTCGAGGTCGTCCTCCACCACCAGCACCTTCAGGCCCGGCGGCACGGCCTGCGGGTCGACTTCCATGTCCTGAGGCGCCAGGTGAGCGCTTCCGGGCACGGGCAGATAAAGGCTGATCGTCGTGCCCTGCCCGGGCGCACTCTCCAGCGCGACGGCGCCCTTGGACTGCTTGACGAAGCCATAGACGGCGCTCAAGCCCAGGCCCGTGCCGCGGCCCACGCCCTTGGTGGTGAAGAAGGGCTCGAAGGCGCGTTCCTTGACGGCTTCCGGCATGCCGGCGCCGGTGTCGGAGACGGCGATGCAGACGAAGCGGCCCTCGCCAAGCTCCTGCCGCAGGCCGTCGGGCAGGGCTTCGGCAATCGCGGCGTTGAAGCTCAGTGCGCCACCATCGAGCATCGCGTCGCGGGCATTGATGGCGATGTTGAGCAGCGCCGCCTCCAGCTGCCCCGCATCCGCCAGCACGGGCGGGCAGGCCGCGGCGACGTGGACGCTGATGGCGATGCGCTGGTCGAGCGTGCGCCGCAGCATGTCGGACAAGGGGTGCAGCAGGGCATGGACGTCCACCGCGCTGGGCTGCAGCACCTGCCGGCGCGAAAAGGCCAGCAGCTTGCCGGTCAGTTCCGCGCCTCGCCGGGAGGCGCGCATGGCGGCGCTCACGAGCTGCTGGCGAGCGACTTCCGGCGCATCGGCAGGCAGTTCTTCCAGCACCTGCAGGTTGCCCTGGATGACGGTCAGCAGGTTGTTGAAGTCATGGGCGATGCCGCCCGTCAGCTGGCCGACGCTCTCCAGACGCTGCGCATGGTTCAGCGCCTCCTCGGTCTGGGCGCGCTGCAGGCAGGTGCCCAGCAGGCTGGCCAGGGATTCAAGAAAACGCTGCTCGTCGGGCCCGAAGCGCTGCGGTTGTCGCGAGCGCACCTTCAAGGCGCCGATCACCCGGCCGCGGTCCGACAAGGGCACCGCCAGCGCGCTGACCAGGCCGGCGTCCAGGTATTCCGGCGGCACCGCGAAGCGCTGCTCGGTTCTGAAG
>SEEY01000711.1 GCA_004211235.1 Rubrivivax sp. | reverse complement strand
TGCCACCGGCGCCGAGCTGGGCCTGGCCTTCGACGGCGACGGCGACCGCCTCGGCATCGTCACCAAGGACGGTGAAATGATCATGCCGGACCGCCAGATCATGCTGATCGCGGCCGACATCCTGAAGCGCCAGAAGGGCGCGCAGATCATCTTCGACGTCAAGTGCACGCAGCGCCTGGCGCCGTGGATCAAGAAGCACGGCGGCAAGCCGCTGATGTGGATGACCGGCCACTCGCTGGCCAAGGCCAAGCTGAAGGAAACCGGCGCGCCGCTGGCCGGCGAGCTGTCGGGCCACATCTTCTTCGCTGAGCGCTGGTACGGCTTCGACGACGCGATGTACACCGCCGGCCGCATGCTGGAGATCCTGTCCCGCGCCAAGGACCCGAGCGCCGTGCTGCAGGCCCTGCCGAACAGCTTCAACACGCCCGAGATCAACGTGCCCTGCGCAGAAGGCGAGCACCACGAGGTCGTCAAGCAACTCAAGGAAGTGGTCAGCCTGGCCGACCTGCCGGGCGCGCTGGAGATCAACACCATCGACGGCATGCGGTTCGAATACGCGGACGGCTTCGGCCTGATCCGCCCGAGCAACACGACGCCGGTGCTGGTGCTGCGCTTCGAGGGCCACACCCCCGAGGCGCTGGAGCGCATCCAGCATGACGTGCTGGAACAGCTCAAGCGGGTGAAGCCGGACGCCCAGTTCGCCGCCGGGCACTGAGCGCACGATGGCCGACGTCGGCTTCTTCCTGGCGCTGCTGGGCGGGCTGCTGCTCTATGTGGTGCCGGCTCTGCTCGCCATCGGCCATGTACTGCGCCATAACCAGCCGCGGGTCTGGATTCTGTTGTTCCTGTGCATGCCGCTGGGCGGGCCGCTGCTCTACGTGTTCTGGCCGAAGGGCGGGGCCTCGCGCCCTCCCCTCCGATGATCCAAGCCCTGTGCTGGCGGGCCTATGCGTGCCTGCTGCAGTGGCTGACCCCCATCTACCTGCTGCGCCTGTGGCGGCGTGGCGCCCGTGAGCCGCTCTACCGTCATGCGATGGCCGAGCGGCTCGGCTTCTTCGAGGGCCGCGCCGAACCGGGCCGCGTCTGGATCCACGCCGTGTCGCTCGGCGAGACGCGGGCGGCCAGTGCGCTGATCGACGCGCTTCGTGCCCGCGACCCGGCGCTCAGATTCCTGCTGACCCATTCCACGGCGACCGGCCGCGAGGCCGGTGCGCCCCTGCTCCGCGCAGGCGACGCCCAGGCCTGGCTGCCCTACGACACACCCGGCGCCGTGCGCCGCTTCCTGCGCCATTGGCGGCCCCGCCTCGGCGTGCTGATGGAGACCGAGGTCTGGCCCACGCTGCAGCGCGAGGCCGAACGGGCCGGGGTGGCCATGGTGTTGGCCAACGCGCGCCTGTCCGAGAAGAGCCTGCGCCAGGGCCTGCGCTTCGGCGCGCTGCTGCGGCCCGCCGCGCGGCGCATGGCGCTGGCGTTGGCGCAGACCGAGGCAGACGCCGCCCGCATCCGCGTGATGGGCACCGCACGCGTCGAGGTGGCGGGCAACCTGAAGTACGACATCGCCGTCGACCCGGCACTGATTGCGCGCGGCCAGGCCTGGGCCATGTCACTCGCCCGGCCGGTGCTGATGCTGGCCGTCAGCCGCGAGGGTGAAGAGGCTGCGTTGCTGGCCGAGTGGCGCAAGCAACCGTCACCGCGCCCGCTGCTGGCCATCGTGCCCCGCCATCCGCAGCGCTTCGACGAGATCGCGGCGTTGATTGCAGGCGCCGGCTTCAGCCTCGCGCGCCGCAGCAGCTGGGGCGACGCACCGCCCGCCGAGGCGCTGCAGGCCGATGTCTGGCTGGGCGACTCGATGCGCGAGATGCCGCTGTACTACGGCCTGGCCAGCGTCGCTTTGCTGGGCGGCAGCTTCGAGCCGCTGGGTGGGCAGAACCTCATCGAGGCCGCCGCCTGCGGCTGCCCGGTGCTGGCCGGGCCGCACACCTTCAACTTCGCCGAGGCAACCGAGCTGGCGCTGGCCGCCGGCGCCGCCGAGCGCTGTGCCAGCCTCCCAGCCGCCGTGGACCGCGGCTTGGCCTTGTGCACCGATGCGCCAGCGCGGGAGGCGATGAGCCGCAGCGCCCTCGCCTTCTCAGCCGCCCACCGCGGCGCGGCGGCGCGCATGGCGGCAGCGCTGCTCGCGCTGCGAACTACTCCCTGACGAACCGCAGCTTGTTGCCGCCCCGCAGAAGCGTCAGCGCGCTGCCGTCGGCATCGAATTCGATCTCCAACGGCGTGACCTTGGCGAAGAAGCGGCGTGCTGCCTTGGCG
>SEEY01000082.1 GCA_004211235.1 Rubrivivax sp. | reverse complement strand
CCGTAGTCACGCACCACGTGCGCCACGCGCAAGCGGTAGTCGCGAAACATCCCGTCACGACCGGCAGCCTGCGCCGCCTGGTGCGCTTCCAGCGTACGCCAGCGCTGCACGGCGGCTTCATCGCGCCAGAATGACAACGACAGCAGGCGGCCGGGCTGCGTGAGCGATTCGAAACGTTCCACCGCCAGGAAACCATCGATCCCCTCGAGCGCAGTGCCCAGCGCCTGCGCCGTGGCGAGATACTCGGGCTGGCGCGCCGGATCGGGTTCGACTTCGAAGATGACCGCGATCATGCACGGCTCCCGAGCGTGCCCTCCACCGCTTCGGTGAACGTGCGCGTCTCGCGCACGATGAAACGCCCCTCGCGCGCCAGCGCGAAATTGGCGCGCGCCTCGTCATCCGTCTTCAAGCGTGTGCGGTACGCTTCGTAGTCGGCCAGACTGGCAAAGCCCACCAGCCCCCAGGCCTCGAAGTTCGTGCCCTCCCACGGCAGCCAGTAGCCGAGCAGCCGGCCGCCGAGGCGGGGAATGATGCGGCCCCAGTTCTGCGCGTAGGCGCGGAACGCCTCGCGCTGCAGCGGGTCGATGTCGTAGCGGATGAAGCAGGTGATGGCGGGCATGGCGGCTCCTGTGTCGATGACACGCCACTGTGCGGTGCCCGCCGCCCGGGACGCTTAGTCGCGCAACGAAGCGTCGCGCGCCTGCCTCAACCCCAGGCTCTCACCAGCTGGCGCATCGCCTCGGCATGCACGGCCGACAGATCGTCGGTGGACGCCCGGGAGTCCGACTGCAGGGCCACCACCACCCACGGTGACCGGCCGTCGGGCGGGAACACCAGCGCCACGTCATTGACGGCGCCGCGGTAGCCGGTGCCGGTCTTGTCGATGACGCGCCAGCTCGCATCCGGCACGCCCGCCCGGAGCCGCTTCAGCCCCGTCTGCGAAGCCTGAAGATCCGCCCACAGGCGCGCCTGGCTGGGGCGCGTGAGGCCGTCGCCCAGCAGCAGGCGGCGCAGCGTGCCGGCGAAGGCGCGCGGCGTGCTGGTGTCGCGCAGGTCGCCGGGCGCGTTCTCGTTGAGGTCCAGCTCCCAGCGGTCCAGCCGCGTGACCTCGTCGCCCTGCTGGCGCAGCCACATCGTCAGGCCCGCAGGTGAATCGCAGCAGTGGCGCAGCAGGATGTTCGCGCAGGGGTTGTCGCTCTCGACGACGATGCCCTGCACCAGCTCGCCCAGCGTCGCCCGGCCACGCGCCGCCAGCAGGCGGTCGAAGGCCGGCGAATGGGGCACGCGCTCGCTCTTGTGCAGCGGCAGCTCGTCCTCCCACGCCCAGCGCCCGCCCTCCACGCCCTGGGCCACGCGTGCGGCCAGCAGGATCTTGAAGGTCGATGCCGTCGAGAAGCGCTCGTCGGCCCGGTGCGCCAGCGTGCGGCCGCTGCCGGTGTCGAGGGCGAAGAAGCCGAGGCGGCCCTGGACGCTGCGCTCCAGCGCGGCGAAGTCGGGCGATGTGGCGGCCTGGGCGGTTTGGACGGCAAAAGGTGCCAGGGTCAGGCCGGCGATGGAAGCGAGAAGGGGGCGGCGTTGCATGCGGCGCATTCTGTCGCGACTCGGCGCCGCGACCGTGCCCCTACATCGGTATGAATCCAGCCAGTGCGAGCCCGGCCACCGGCAGCTTCAGAGCGGGAAAATCTTGCCCGGATTCATGATGCCCAGCGGGTCCAGCGCCGCCTTCACGGCCCGCATGATCGCCACCGCCTCCGCGCCCGTTTCGTCGAGCAGGAAGCCCTGCTTGTGCAGGCCGATGCCATGCTCACCGGTGCAGGTGCCTTCCAGTGCGATGGCGCGCGACACCATCTGCCCGCTCAGACGCTCGGCGGTCGCCAGTTCCTCGGGCAGCGCCGGGTCCAGCAGATAGGCCATGTGGAAGTTGCCGTCGCCGACATGGCCGACGATGAAGTAGGGCAGGCCCGCTGCCTCGACCTCCGCAACGCTGGCATTGATGTTCTCGGCCAGGCGCGAGATGGGCACGCAGGTGTCGGTCGTCAGCGCACGGCAGCCGGGGCGCATCTGCAGGCCCGAGAAATAGGCGTGGTGGCGTGCCGTCCACAGCCGCGTTCTCGCCTCGGGCGTGGTGGCCCACTCGAAGGCGTCGCCGCCGTGGTCGGCCGCCACCTCCTGCACGGTCGCCGCCTGCTCGGCCACGCCGGCGTCGCTGCCGTGAAACTCCATCAGCAGCATCGGCGCTTCCTTCAGGCCGAGCTTGTCATGCGCGTTGACGGCCTTGATGGCGTTCGCATCCAGCAGCTCGCAGCGGGCGATGGGCACGCCGATCTGGATGATCTGCATGGCCGTGCGGACGGCGGCATCAATGCTCGGAAAAAAGCACACCGCGGCCGACACCGCTTCGGGCAGCGGGTGCACCTTGATCGTCAGCTCGGTGATGACGCCCAGGGTGCCCTCGCTGCCGATCAACAGCCGGGTCAGGTCGTAGCCCGCGCTGCTCTTCTTCGCACGCGAACCGGTGCGAACGACGGCGCCGTTGGCGCTGACGAAACGCAGCCCCAGCACGTTCTCGCGCATCGTGCCGTAGCGCACTGCATTCGTGCCGCTGGCGCGCGTGGCCGCCATGCCGCCCAGGCTCGCATCGGCACCCGGGTCGATGGGAAAGAACAGGCCTTCGTGCTTGAGCGCCTCATTGAGCTGCTTGCGCGTCACGCCCGGCTGCACGGTCACTGTCAGGTCTTGCGCGTCGATGCGCAGCACCTGGTTCATGCGCGACACGTCCAGGCTGACGCCGCCCTGAACGGCCAGCAGGTGCCCCTCCAGCGACGAGCCCGCGCCGTAAGGGATGACCGGCACGCGGTGCTCGGCGCAGAGCGCGACGACGCGCATGACCTCGGCTTCGCTTTCTGCAAAGACGACGGCCTGCGGCGGTGGCACGTCGAACACGGATTCATCACGGCCATGCTGCTGGCGCACGGCCAGCGCGGTCGAGCAGCGCCCGGCGAAGTCGGCGCGCAGCGTGTCGAGCAGCGCCTGCGGCAGCGGCGCCGCAACGGTGTCGAAAGTGGCGGGCGCATTCATTGGCGGCTCTCCTGATCCAGATCAGGAGATTGTGTTGCAGCTGCCCGTCGGCGGTGCCAGCATGGCCTCATCCACCCCGGGAGTTCCACATGAGTCTGACCTGGCTGCTGCTGATCCTGGCCATCGCACTGTTCGTGCTCGGCGCCGTGCGGTTCGATCTGGTCCTCGCTCGCTGGCGGGAGCTGATGGGCGCCCCGCAAATCGTCAGGCACGCGCCGCCGGTTGAAGCGGTTGTGGAACGCCCGCCGCACAACATCGGCCCGCAGCCGCAAGCCGCACGCGTGAACAAGCCGGGCTTTCATCGCAGCGGCCGGCGCCACTGAGCGCATCTGCCGACAATGGCGGCTTCGACAGCTCTGCGCTCCGCCATATCCCCATGGGCAACCGCCTCTCACAGATCGCCACCCGCACCGGCGACGACGGCACCACCGGCCTCAGCGACGGCAGCCGCGTGCCCAAGACCCATGCCCGGGTGCAGGCCATGGGCGATGTCGACGAGCTGAACTCGCATCTCGGCGTCCTGCTGGCCGAGCCGCTGCCCGATGACGTGCGCGATCTGCTGGTGACCATCCAGCACGAGCTCTTCAACCTGGGCGGCGAGTTGTCATGGCCGGGCGGCGAGTTGCTGAAGGATGCCGCCGTGCTGCGGCTGGACGAGGCGCTGGCCCACTACAACGAAGCCCTGCCGCGCCTGAAGGAATTCATCCTGCCGGCCGGCACGCGCAGCGCGGCCATCGCGCATGTCTGCCGCACCGTGGCGCGCCGTGCGGAGCGCGCCGTGCTCGTCGTGGCCGCCGGCGAAACGCTGCGCGCGGCGCCGCGCCAGTACCTGAACCGTCTGTCGGACCTGCTCTTCGTGCTGGCCCGCGTGCTCAACCGGGCCAACCTCGATGGCCTGGGCGGCGACGACGTCTACTGGCAGAGCGAACGGATGAAGCGGCTGGATACGGCTGACTGAGGCCTGTCAGCGTCGGCGCCAGACGCGCCAGGCCAGCCAGCCCCAGCGCAGCAGGCCCCAGAGCCGGCCGCGCCCCTGACGGCCGGACCCGGCGAAGAAGGCCGCGCCACCACCGAGGGCCGCCAGCACGAGCGGATCGGACAGCCAGCCGCGCACCATCAGCACACGGCGGGCGGCGCCATCGGCGCGCTCGCCCAGCTCGTCCACATCCCGCTGCACCTGGCCACGCAACAGCGCCGAGGCCAGCAGCAGGTTTGCCTTGCGCTCGCCGCGCAGGGCCGGGTCATGGGGAATGCGCGGGATCACGGCGGGCCGCGCCGCAGCGCCTGCGCGTCGTCACGCAGCTCGGTGATGCTGGCCTGGAACAGCGTCGACGGTTGCGCCACCAGGCCCTTCACCTTGAGCAGGGCGACGCCGGCCGCCACGATCAGCACGGCCGTGCTGCCTCCCAGCGCCAGCAGCCGGTGGCTGTCCCACAACGCGACGGTCACCAGCACCAGCAGCATCAGCAGCCCGAAACCCGCCAGCAGCGCGGCCAGTACCGACCACACCAGCAGACCGGCTATGCGGTCCTTCTCCTCCTGGACCTCGATGGCCAGCAGCTCGAGCCGGATGCGGCTCAGCGTCAGCAGCGAGGTACCGAGCCGCCGAAGCGGCCCGGAGACGGGTTCCTGGGCGTCAGCCAAATGACCCTCGCCGCGGCTCAGCGGTGGCCGATCAGCACGCCCAGCGCCAGGCCGACGGCGGCGGCCACGCCGATGGCCTGCCAGGGCTTGGCGTGGACGTAGTCGTCCGTCGCCACCGCCGCGTCCCTGGCACGCTGCACCGCCTCATGTTGCGCGTCGAGCAGCTTGTCCTTGGCGCCGGCCAGCTGCTGCTGGATGCGGGCGCGCAAGGCCCGCGCTTCGCCGTCGGCCTTGTTGGTCGTGGCCGTCATCAGTGCATCGATGTCGTCCATGACGGCACGGAAGTCCGCTGCCAGCTTTTCCTTGGCCTGGGTGGTTTCGCTCACGGTTCACTCCTGAAGAGGATTAAGCGGCCAGCCTAACCCGAACGCCTGCGGCGTTCCTTGTTATTCCGCAAACTGCTCCAGGGAATTCACCGCCTGCCGCAGCCGCGCGGCATAGGCCCGGCGCAGGGCGGCCGGCGCGACCACCTCCACCTGGCCGGCATGGCGCAGCAGGTCCATCAGCAGCTCGGTGTCGTCGACATAGGGCAGCTGCAGCCGCCAGCGGCCATCGGCCAGGAACTCGCTCTTCTGCGCCGGATGCCATTCCTCGCGCGACACCCAGGCCGCCGCCTCGGGGCTGAACAGCAGCTCGGCCTCACGCGGGGTGCCGCCGGCAAAGATGCCGTAGCCACGGTCGAGCTCCGCCTCCAGCTCGTCCAGCGCAAGGGCCTGCGCCTCGGTCTCGAGCAGCGTCGCAGCCTCGATGCCGTCCAGCGCAAAGCGACGCAGGCCCTGGCTGGCGTGGCAGAAGGCGTCCAGGTACCAGGCATGGCGGTGGTGCACCAGGCGCTGGGGCGACAGCTCGCGCTCGCTGACCTCGCCGGCGCCGGTCTTCTTGCGGTAGCGGATCCGCAGGCGGCGGCGCTTGACGACGGCACTGCCGACGGTCTCGAAGTTGTCGCTGGCGATGCGCCGCCGGGCCGTGCCGATCAGCTTGACGCGCCGCCGCAGTTCGCGGGCCTCGCCTTCGTCCACGCCGAGCATGCCGGTGATCTTGTCGAACATGGGTTGCAGATGCCGGCCGACGACGCCCTGCTCGTCCAGCCCGGCGAGCATCTGCTGCATGGTCAGCAGCGCATGCAGCTCGGCCTCGTTGAACCACACGCCCGGCAGCTCATGCTTGCCGCCGCGCCACTGCTGGCCGAAACGGTAGCCGTTGTCGACCGCGTCGTACTCGATGGGCGCATCCAGCCGCTCGCGCAGATAGGCAAGATCGCGCTTGAGCGTCGCCGGCGACACCTCCAGCGCCTCGATCAGGTCGGCAAAGGACACACAGCCCCGCGTGCGGATCAGGTGCTCGATCTTGTAGAAGCGCTCGGTGCGGTCCATGCTGAAAATATCTACAGTGTTTTTCGCGGTGGATCATCTCATGAGCCAGCTGGCTCACAGACTGCACATGTCCCTCAACCGGAGCCCGACATGCAAGCCGTCCTGAACGCCAAGATCTCTGCACCGACCGCCGCCCAGACCGCCCTCGTCCAGTTCGCACTGGAGATGGACGACACGCCCGCCCTGGTCAGCAGCCATGAGCGTGTCGGCCTGGCGCTCGGCCGGGACTACGCCCTGCATGGCATGACGCCGCCCATCGCCCACCTCTACCCCCAGTCGCCGCTGCAGCGCGGCTGGATGGCAGCGCGAGGCCGCCCGGTGCGCACAGTGGCGAGCCCGCAGGTCAAGCTCTGGCTGAGCCTGCGCACGCATGCCTGGGCGCGTGGCCGCAGCTTCGAAGACGTCCAGCTCACGCCGCATCACCTGGCCCAGCTCGACACCACCCATTGCCCGATCACCCGCGAAGTGCTGGATGACGAGAGCCGCAGCATCGACCGCGTCCGCGACGACGCCGGCTATGCGGCCGGCAACCTCGCCACGGTCAGCCGCCGCGCCAACCAGGCCAAGGGCAGCCGCAATCGTCAGGCCCTGCTGGAAATGGCCGCAAGCTGCGCGGCCGGCCCGATCACGCGGATCGGCGGCCTGGCCGAGGCCGAATGGGAACGGCTGGCCGTGCTGGCCAGCTTCGTCACGCCGTTGAGCCACGAAGAAGCCGCGCAGATCCCGTTGCGCCTGCTGCCGCCGAACCGGCTGCGCCTGTTCAACCCCGTCCAGGCGCTGCAGGCGCTGGTGACGCGCCAGCTCGCCACGCCGGGCTGGAGCGCCCGACTGAGCCGGCTCGAGGCCCTGCTGCCGAGCGACTCGCTGCGCACCGACTTCAACCGCTTCCTGCTGGCCCTGGCGCCGCGCGTGCTGGCCGCTGCGGAACTGACCGAGCCACAGCAAATCCGCTGGGCGCTGGAAGACGCCTGGGCCCTGCCGCTGGTGCAGAAGCGCTGGACGCGCTTCGCCCTGCAGCTCACGGCCGAACAGGCTGAAGCGCTCGTCGAACGCGCGGCAGCCCGCAAGCTGTGCCCGGTTCACGTACAGCGCCATGACGACGCGACCGACGGCTGGGCGCTGGCCAGCAGCGGCTACGCAACCTGAACTGGCCGGGCCGCCCCAAGCCGGCACGCTCCGGCGATGGATGGCGGCTCGATGCCGCCAGCGTCGTCGTCCCCTCGTGGGACCGGCCGGACGCGTCCGCGTTCAGCGAGGCGCGAGCCGACCGAGGCGTCTCAAACCAGCGAGCGGTGCAGGCGGATCTCTTCGATGCGGGCACCGCCGACTTCCGTCGTGCGGGCGCTGCCCAGCTCGCGCTTGAAGCCGGCCAGTTCGAAGAAGCGCAGCGCGCGTTCATTGCGCAGATAGCACCAGAGCGTGGCCTTGGTGCAGCCTTCTTCCTGAAGGCCGTCGCGCGTGGCATCCCACAGCGCCAGACCGACACCCTTGTCCCAATGGACCGGGTCGGCAAACAGCGCCCAGACCTCGCCGACCGTGGCGGGCGTGCCCTTGTCGCGCGACCGATCAAAGCCGGCGAAGCCCATGATCTTGTTGTCCAGGTGGGCCACGACCACCTGCGGCTCGCAGAGGTCGATGGCTTCACGCCAGAAGGCCTGGCGCTTCTGCACCGACATGGCATCCAGCGCGGCAGCCGGCAACAGGGCCTTGTAGGCATCCTGGCTGGAAGCGACGTGGATCTCGGCGATGGCTTTGGCATCGCGCAGGGTGGCGGGGCGAACCTGGATCACGGACATGGAACTCTTGGGGCGAAGACGCGGGGACGAAAGCGCAGAATTGTCATTGCCCGAGGCGGCAACCTGGGGTCTTGACAGAATTATTTCCTGCGCTCAGGCCGCTGCTTCCTGGATGACGTCAGTGCGCTGCGCGCCGGGCCCGCTTGCCTTCACTGCGCCTTCACATGATCGACGAGGCCGCGCCTGAGCCAGCGCAACGGCGTGCGCTGAAGCTCCGCCAACAGCGCATGGTCCACGTCGGTTCCACACAGGTCCATGGCGAAGCGGCGCGCCACCTCGCCGCGCACCTTCAACAGCAGCTCGGCCGTGACCAGCGCGTCGGCCATGGCGCGGTGGGCGCGGCCGCTGAAGCGCAGGTCATGAAAGCGCACCAGCGAGCCGAGCGAGTGGCTGCCGGCCTCGGGCCACAGCCGGCGCGACAGCAGCACCGTGCAGGCAAATTGATGGGCGGGGTCGGCAGGCACATCAGCGCGCGCCATCTCGGCCTGCCAGAAGCTGCGGTCGAAGGAGGCGTTATGCGCCACCAGCGGACAGCCGTGGGTGAAGCCTGACAGCTCGCGCATCACGCTCGCGGCATCCGGCGCATCGGCCAGCATCTCGTTGCTGATACCGGTGAGGGACTGGATGTAGGGCGGCACCCAGGCGCCGCTGTTGATCAGGCTCGACCAGCGATCCACGATCTCGCCGTTGCGCACGAGCACCGCGGCAATCTCGGTCGCCCGCCCGCCGCTGGTCGGGCCCAGGCCCGTGGTCTCGAAGTCGATGACGGCGATGGTTTCCATCAAGACCTCTTCAATGGCGGATGTTTCACGGCATTCATCGCCAGCTTGCGCTCCACGGCCGCGTCCAGGTCCACGCCGCCGTGGTCGGCGATCTGCACCAGGTAGAGCAGCACGTCTGACAGCTCCTCGCCGAGGTGGCGGCGCTGGTCGTCGCTGAGGGCGAGCGACTGCTCCGCGGTCAGCCACTGGAAGATCTCCAGCAGCTCGGCGGCCTCCACCGTCATGGCCATCGCGAGGTTCTTGGGCGTCTGGTAGGGCTGCCAGTCGCGGTCGGCGGCAAAGCGGCGCAGGCGCTGCTGCAGGGCTGGAATGTCCATGGTGGAGTTGTCCTATGTATTCAAGACTGTATTGAAGATTCAAAGGTAGTCGTCGTAGTAGAGGTCGCCCCCCGCTGTGGACAAGGCAGAAAAGTCGTTACGGAACAAGCGCTTGCCCACCGCACAAGGCTGTGTGCCAGGCCAGGGACGGACCTGTCCACGATTGGGCACAACTTCCGCCACAGGCCCGGGCCTGTGGATATCCGGCCGGTTGTCCCAGCGCCATCCACAGACTTGCCCGCCCGTTTCTAGACAGGTCTCCCTAGCTTTCCCAGGCCTTTCTTTACGCAGACCGAGGGGAAAAACGAACGACCGTTCTAAAAAGCTGCGGCTAGAGTTGCCGTCCCGGAATTTGCCGGCACCGCAGTACGGTGTCGCTCAGGAGACAACGATGAAACCCTTCCTCACCCGAATCGCCGCGGCCTCCGCGGCGCTGCTTGGCAGTCTGATGGTGGCGGGCTGCGGCGGCGGTGGCGCGACGGCCGACACGACACCCCAGGTCAAGATCACCTCGGTCAAGGTGTTCGGCGACAGCATCCAGGACAGTGGCACCTTCGGCTACAAGTTCACCATCCAGAGCAGCGACAACTTGATCTATGCGGAGCGCATCGCGGCCAACTACGGCCTGACGCTGTGCAACTTCTACGCGTTCACGACCACCTTCGTCATGAACACCGCCAAGACCGGCTGCACGAATTTCGCCATCGGTGGCGGTCGCATCACCTACACAGGCGCTGGTGCCGGCCCCACCAACCCGCTCAACGTCGGCGTGCAGATGGCGACCTATGCGTCGGCCGCCAGCTACACGGCAAGCGACCTCGTCATCGTCGATGGCGGTGGCAATGACGCCGCCGACCTGGTCGGCGCCTACCTGAACATTCCCCGCGACAGCGCGGCAGCCTATTCCGGCCTGCTCGGCACGCTGCTGACGCCTACGCAGATCGGCACCGCGCTGGCCGGCGGCGCCACGACGACGGCGCAGATTGCCGGCGTCTACATGACCGCGCTGGCCGACAAGTTCTACAACTCGATCAAGGCCAACGTGCTGGACAAGGGCGCAACGCACGTCGTCGTGCTGAACATTCCCGACATCACGTTCACGCCGCGCTTCCAGATGGTGCTGGACAGCGTGGCGCTGGCCAGCGGCGGCGGCACGGCGGGCGCCGCGGCGCGTGCCCAGGCCCAGGCGACCTTCCAGGCCTGGATTTCGGCCTACAACGCCCAGCTCGCTGCCAAGCTGGGCAGCGATGAGCGCGTTGCCCTGATCGACTTCTACAAGGCCTTCCAGGACCAGGTCGCCACGCCGGCCCAGTTCGGCCTGACCAACGTCAAGGACCCGGCCTGCCCGCGCGCCGGTGTCGGCGCCGACGGCCTGCCGACCTACTCCTTCCCGACCTGCACCGCCACGGCGCTCAGCGCCGCCCCGCCCGCCGGCGTGGCGACCTGGTCCTGGAAGGCCTTGTAGAAGTCGATCAGGGCAACGCGCTCATCGCTGCCCAGCTTGGCAG